>CAZOAP010000019.1:0-23126 GCA_964577645.1 uncultured Ignavibacteriales bacterium | reverse complement strand
TCGCTGAATACCGGAAGGAAAAGAGGAACGTGCGGCGAGTTATCCAGATCGAACCATATCATAATCAGCTGTGTAAAAGTTTTTTTTGCAGAATTCCTGTAATGCGTTTTGCGGTATTGCCATCCCAATACTTTGGCAGCCTGCCTTTTTTATATTTACCGCTCATTACCTGCCTGAATTTCTTTAATAGCAATTCTGTATCTGTACCTATTATTGTGTTGGTACCTTCGGTTTCTGTTACAGGGCGCTCAGTATTTTCACGCATTGTTAGGCATGGTACTTTAAGGTATGTTGATTCTTCCTGCAACCCCCCGGAATCTGTAACTACAAGCTTTGAAGTTGAAGTAAGCGCAATGGTTTCAATGTATCCTATAGGTTCAGTAAGCATTATTTCCGGTGATGCAAAATATTTTTCCAGTTTAAAATCTTTAATTTTCCTGGCAGTACGAGGATGAACCGGGAAAATGACCTTTACGCTGCGGGATATCTCCAAAATAGCCTCAGCAAGATGCTTTAAAACTTCTTTGTTATCAACATTTGAAGGACGGTGAAGTGTTATCAGGCAGAATTCTTTTTTCTTTAAGCCGTATTTTTTAAGTATTGTTTCCGGTTTGGAGTTCTTAATGAACTTCTTAAGGGTATCTATCATAATGTTGCCTGTAAAGAATATTTTCTTCTTATCAATACCTTCTTTAGCAAGATTTTTATTCGCATCAGCAGAAGGTGTAAAAAGGTAATCAGAGAGCCTGTCGGTTACTATCCTGTTCACTTCCTCCGGCATTTTCATATCATATGATCTCAGCCCTGCTTCAACATGTGCAAGCGGAATAACCATTTTGGATGTTACCATTGCAGCGCTTAGGGTAGAATTCACATCCCCAACCACTATCACAAGCCCGGGTTTATTCTGCGTAAACTCTTTCTCAAGCCCTGTCATTATCTTTGCGGTCTGCTCGGCATGTGAACCTGAGCCTGAGATTATGTTTACATCAGGTTTCTTTATATTAAGCTCTTTAAAAAAAATATCGCTCATCGTGCTGTCATAATGCTGGCCAGTATGTATAAGCGTTACGTTAAATCGTTTTACCTTTGTCAGCTCATTTATAAGCGGGGCAATTTTTATGAAATTAGGACGTGCTCCTGCTATACAGGCAATATTTACCCTGCCATGCTTCTTAATACCGGTCTTATTTGTTTTCCTGTTATTGATATGGCTTAAATTATTATTATCAGGTTCTGTTCTTCATTAAATTACTGTATATCTCATTAAGCTTTAAATAATTTTTATCCCAATCGGCTCTTTGTGCAGCAATTGTTATATTTCTGCTGCCGTGTTCTTCAATTAAGCTTCTGTTTGCATAATATTTCTCCATCGCCTCCACAAGTTCACCAGCACTGCCCCGCTTGACCATCAGCCCGTTGGCCGAATCCACCCATTCCTTAATTGCGGGTACATCGGTTACAATTAAACCCGTACCGCAAGCCATTGCTTCCAGCAAAGAAAGCGATGTGCCATCACTTAATGATGGTGATATATATACATCAGCGGCATTCAAAAATGCAGGCAGCTCGCTGTTTGGCACTTTGCCTATTACCTGTATCTTTTCATCAAGTCCGCTGCCGGTAATATACTTTAGTGCCTCAACTTTACCTGAGCCTTCAGAGAGCATCAGCATCAATACATCTTTTTTTCCTTCAGAAAACTTCCTGTATGCTTCCAGCAGAAAATCTGCGCCGTAAACAGGTTCAAAATGCCTGTTGAATATTATTATAAACTTATCTTCTCCCAGGTTAAGCGAGCTTCGAGCTTCTTTTTTATCAGTCTTCCTGAACTGCCCGAGATCTATTCCCCATGGAAAGACTGTAACCATTTCAGCAGGTAAGCCGTAATCATCTATTATCTTTTTCTTAACAAATTCAGCATCACACTGTACGTGGTCGCAGGTTTTCATTACCTTCTTAACCAAAATTCTGCGGAAAAAGCTTTTATCCGGCTCAGTCAGTATATCAGAGCCCCACGGCATTGATAGATGCGGATGAAAACCTGAAAGCGCTGCAAGTATCCCAACCTGCCATACATAACCGGTATGAACTATATCAGGCTTGAATTCACTTAATATTTTTTTAAAATGACCGCGTTCGCTTAAAAGCGGCATTGAGCGGAATGCAGGCTTTTTGGATATTATCTGTAAATGTGGAAGCGAATCAATTTCATCGATAATTTCATTCGCAGCGTAATGAAGGAACAATACCTCGTGGTCATTTACAAGCTTCCTCAGGAACCTGTAATCGTGTATCCCGCCATTTGAGCTAACGTATAATACCTTCATTTAATGATCAATATCCGGCTGCTGAAGTTCACTTTCATTTTTTTGCAGTATAAAATACCTTTATCTTGGATGAAATAAAACTTACACCTTCATCGCTCAGCTCATAATATAAAGGAAGTCTTAACAGCCTTTCACTGTACATATCAGAATTCGGGAGTTCCCTGCCGTCATGTTTATCTTTAAAGTACGGCGACTTGTGCAGGCTCTGGTAGTGGAACGTGGGAAGTATATCGTTCCTCTTTAAAAACTCTATCAGTTCCTGTCTTTCGTTCTGGCTGCGGCAAATCATATAGAACATATGCCCGTTATTGACAGCATAATCCGAAATAACCGGCAGGCTGAAGTGACCTTCTGTGGCAAGATCCTTTAATGCCTCGTGATACTGCTCCCAGATAGAAATTCTTCTTTGCTGTATCATATCCAGGTTCTCAAGCTGTGCGTAAAGAAAGGCTGCAATGATATCAGATGGAAGAAATGATGACCCGATATCTACCCAGTTATACTTATCCACTTCACCGCGGAAAAATGCAGAGCGGTTTGTACCTTTTTCCCTGATAATTTCTGCTCTCGCAACCAGTGCTGGATCGTTCAGTACAAGCATGCCGCCTTCTCCCGAAATAACATTCTTGGTTTCATGAAAGCTGAAAGCAGAAAGGCTGCCAAAGGAACCCAGCGGCTGATCTTTATAAAACGAATCAATTGAGTGAGCCGCATCTTCTATCAAATGAATGCCGTGTTTTTTGGCAAGCTTCATTAAGGGTTCCATGTCACAGGCAATGCCAGCATAATGTACAATTGCAATGGCTTTTGTTCTTGGGTTTATAAGCTCTTCAATTTTTGATACATCAATGTTTGGATTTTCAGGAGTACTGTCTGCAAAAACGATTTTTATTCCGCGGAGTGCAAACGCGTTTGCAGTTGATACAAACGTGAAGGAAGGTATTATCACCTCTTCGCCCGGCTTAAAATCAAGCAGTATAGCGCTCATTTCAAGAGCATCGGTGCATGAAGTTGTTAACATTGCTTTTTTAAAGCCATATCTTTTTTCAAAGAATTCATGACACAGCTTAGTGAATTTTCCGTCACCTGATATCTTCCCGGTTGCTACTGCCTGCAGGATATAATCCTTTTCTTTGCCGGTTAAAAACGGCTTATTGAACGGGTATTTCATTTTTTATCTTCCCTCCATCCCCAAATGTAATACGGCGCATCAGGGCCTGTATTGAACAGCAGGTCAACAATGCTTATATAATGCTCAAACGGCGAGTAGAATTGCGGGTATTCAGGGTAATATGTATAATCCTTGAACACTATATCAACACCGCACTTTTTAAATTCATACTCATCAATATAATTCTTAGCTGAAGGTCCGGAAATATATACTTCACCTTCGCATTTTTTAACCAGGTCAAGCAATCGCTCAAGCCGTTTTCCTTCAGGACTGTATTTTTCGGAATTATCAAAACTGGTTTTTGAGCCCAGGAAATCAACTGCAATTTTTTTTATAAGGAATTGGTTCAGCTCACTCAGGCTTTCCCATTTTTGGTCAAGGTAAACATGTGCAAAGAAATCCCTGTACTGTTTAAAATACGGCGCTTTATGGTAATACTGTTCCATATTTTTAAAATGTTTTCTTTCCCACACGCCCTGTTTTATTGTTACTTCGTTTATATTCCTGTTAAGCTCCTGCCCAACCGGCACCGAAAGCCACATTGTACCGCCATCTGCCTTTATTTTATTCCTGTTCCTCCAGTCATTTTTGGTGAACTGAACGTCATCATAAAAAATGAACAGGTCACTATCATTGATAATATCAAAATATCCCTTCCACGGGATATAGTTTGATTGTATTACCGCAACTTTCTTCTTCATTTTATTACTGCAGCCTCAACCTGTTTTTCATTGCCGTCAGGGTTATAAGGTCTCAAAAAAGAATTTTCAAACGTGCTAAGGAACATAAGACTTAATATTACAACATTTGGTATTATAACTGAGTAATTCCGCATTTCTTCTATGCTGAATGTAAAGAACATGGATATCAAAAAGGGTATGATCATAAAATTTATGTAAAGCAGCGGACCCCTGAATTTTTTCCACAAACCCCTTATGAAAAATAAGAATACTATAAAATGCAGTCCGCCAAAGTTAAAGAAAAAATCCCTCATCAATAAATGTATGGGGTGCATCCAGAACAGGCTTAAATTTCTCATCGAATTGTTTACAATGTTCTGTCCGCCTGTATCCTTGGGCAGGAATGCACTGATAGTATAAAGCACCCCGAAAAATATTACTACCATTGCAGATGTATATAGTATAGTTTTTATTTTGAACAGCTCTTTGTAGTTAAACAGCAAATAGCTCATGATAAGATATATAACCCCGCTGTGATTCAGCAAGCCGATAAAAAATGTAAGCAAAAGCCAGTTGGGTTTTTTGGCAACAATACAGTAAAATCCAATTATCATTGAAAGCAGCAAAGCAAAATCCATATAAAAGAACTGCCCGTTCATTATCACAAGGTTCCAGATCATGGGATAGATTATTATCGGAGAAAGCCAGCAGTTCATAGCCCTGCTTTTAAAATACCTGCCAAGCAGAAAGTAAAACGAGAAAAGTATTAAATATGCAAGCGCAGTATTTAAGAAAAAGAAAAGCAGCTTTGGCGGTACAAGATTGAATGAAGATAATCCTTTAAAAATAAGCGGTAATAGTATTCTGAGCTGAAGCGGTTTTACTGATTCAAAATTGGCAACTGCTATTATCCCTCCGGGTGAAAGTGGATTATTAAAATCAGCACCCATAATAAATTTGTGATAATACAGGTATGTAAAGGTAATAGCAATCATAATATAATAAATGTGAATGATAATTGAAGGAGAGCGTTCGTTGGGGAGTTTTATATTTAATATTTTCATTAACTATATATTCTGTATAAATTTCAGATTATTTGTATTTTAGATCTTAAGATTCTGAACGGATTACCGATCGCAGATTTACCGGGTGGAATGTTTCCGGTAACTACTGAGCCTATGCCAATTACGCAATTACTGCCAATATTTACACCGTTGGATACAGCCGTCAAGGTTCCAATAAAAGTTGTATCTCCAATATTTACAAAACCGGAAGTTACTGCCCCCGGTGAAATATAGCTGCATTCGCCTATCCGGTTATCGTGAGATATTACAACAGAGTTGTTGAGTAATGCCCCTTTCCCTATCACAGTATTTTTATCAACATTACACATCGGGTAAACAATAACCCCGTCTTGTATTTCCGCTTCCGGGCTGATATAAGCAGATTTGTGGATCAGTGAAGGCACTTTTCTGCCAGCATTTATTAATTCATTTATAATGCTCTTTTTCTTTTTCAGGTGCCTGTAGCCTAGGCATATATAAAATTCAAAATTTTTGAATTTATCCAGAACATGGTCATCAAACTTATATGAATTTTTTATTTTCTTTTTATAGAGTATGTCATCAAAGTAATGGAATTCAGCCTGGCCTTTTTTTTGCTGAATAATATACTGTTTTATTTGCTGTGCCAGCTCTCCGTATCCTATCAACCCGATTTTTTTCATTTATAATGTTACCGGTAAATATTTTTTATTAAAAACAGAGGCCGGTTCTGCACCTGGCTGAATATTTTAGAAAGATATATACCTATTACTCCAAGTGATAATGTTATTATGCCAAGCGAAAAACTTATTGATGCAAGTATTGAGGTCCAGCCAAGTGAAATTTCATTAGGAAAGAGTATTTTGTTTATTATAATATAACCGGCAAATGTTAAGCTGAATAATGTTATTACCAAACCCATATAAAAGATACCCTTTAAGGGTGCCGGTGAAAACGAGGTGATGGAATTTACTGCCAGTGAAATTTTCTTCATTAAGGAATAATTGCTTCTACCTTCCCTTCTTATCTTTTTAACAGGTATACCTCTTTGATTGTATCCCAACCAGTTCATCATACCTGCCAGGAAAAGATTTTTATCACCCATCTCAAGCAGTGAGTTCACATATTTCCTTGAGAGTATCCGTTCCGTTAGAATATTTTTTGATACTTTGGTTTCGCTGAGTGTGTTGAACAATTTCCAGAAAAGGTCACCAGATACTTTTTCAAAGATGCCGCCCTTTCTTTTTTCCTGGTAGCCGTAAATAACATCCTCACCTGTTTTTTGTATTTCACCAATGAAATCAAGTACAATTTCCGGGTTTATTTCAAGATCACAATCAATAAGGAATACATAATCACCTTTTGCTGAGGAAATTCCTGCAAATAGTGCGTAATGATGTCCGAAATTTCTTGAGAGATCTATTATTACAAGCTGCGGGTAAGTTTTTTTTAATTCAAATAATTTTTGAAGTGAATTATCGGGTGAACCGTCATTAACGCAGATTATTTCATACTCACTGCAGCCTGAGCTTTGCATTGCAGCAGTACATTTGGAAAGAAATTCTTCCAGGTAACCGGCTGAATTGTATACAGCGGTAACAATACTTATTACAGGTCCGGGTAAGCTTGTACCGGTTATTTCAGTTTTACTGGCTATGATAGTGCCCCCACGGGAGTATACTTATTAATAATGAACCTTTAACTACTGTATTATAAATACTTTCTTTTCCGGTTCAATACATCAAAATACTAAAATTATGCTATACTATAAAGGTATTTTATGCGTAAAGGGCATCATGTCCATATAGTTAACTACAAAAATATTTCGGTATCATTTTCTTCCCGTCACAAAATGCTGCGCTCCAAACGGAAGCCAGCCAAGTAATATTTCAACACTTCTGAAGAATTTTGCTTTGAAAGGGAAAAAAACAATAAATGAATCATCAAAAACTTTGAGCCCGGCACCTTTAAAAAGATTTTTTATTTTAGGGTGGTTAAGCAGTACAGCATCGCGGTCAAATTCACACCTAGCAACTGCAAGCCTTGTAAGCGGGTTCCACGGGTTATGCTCAAACACTGCGGCAATTCCCGTTGGCTTTAAGACCCGGTACATTTCTCTTGAAAAATTTTCCCACATTGCAGGCGGTACATGATGCATAACGTTAATGGCAAAACACATATCAAATGTATTATCTTCAAAGGGCAGCCTGGCACCATCATAAAGCCTGTAATCAACTTCAGGGTTATTGAACTTTGCTTTTTCAACAACGCCTTCTTCAACATCAACCCCGTAAAGCTGTTTTATATCTGATTTCAAAAACCGGTCAACAAGCCCCACACCGCTGCCTATATCAAGCACTTTAATTTTATCAAGCTGCCCGAAATTCTTTTTGGCAAGCTTTAATAATAATTCCGCCTTTATTTCAATAAAAAAATCAACATCCTGACCGATAAAACCGATAGAATCATCGATCTCTGTTCTGTATGTCTCAACATAATCATCAAAGCTGACCTGGCTTTCCTGTTTACTGTCAGCTGTCTTCTTTTCTTTTAGTTTTTGATCTTTATCCAAATTATCCAATGAAATAATTTATTAATTATTCTCTGCTGCTTTATTTTGTTTTAACCCAAAGGGCTCAAGCCCAAGAAACTTATACCTGCTGAAAAATATCAGCGAAAGAGTTGTTACCATAGGTATTATCTCTGTGTAAACGCGAACTTCCGCAATATATGTAACATAAATACCAATGATGTAATACGGTACAATTGCCAGGTTCATATATACTTTTCTAAGGTCGGGATATTTTAGCCAATTGCCTGTAATGAACAAAAGTGCAGCAAAGATATACAGTCCGCCATAGTTCAGTGCCACGCTTTTTAGATATATCCTGTTACTGAAGAGCTCTTTTGCTATCCTGATATTTGTTTCGTAGCTGACCTCGTAATTTGCACCGGGGTTATCACGAAAAATGTAATTAAGCAGAAATTTGTAACCTATGAAAATACCGCCCAATATTAATGTGTTAATAATTACTTTTTTGGTAAACAGTTCTTTATAATTGAAGAATGCGTAAGCAAATATCAGGTAACCTGCGGTTTCTTTATTGATAATTGCCAGTATAAATATTGCAAAGAATGCAGTTGTTTGCCTGTTAAGAATGTAATACAGGCCAGTAGTAAAGAAAAGTATAGCTGTAAAATCGTAATACTGAAACGATTCGTTAAGAATTATATAATTCCACAGGACCGGGTATAATATTACCGGTGCAATCCAAAGCAAATATTTTTTATTGCTGAAATACCCGCACAACAGCTTATAGTAAACAACCTGCAATAAAAGTACAGCAATAACGTTCCACGCATTATACAAATACTTGCCGTAAAGCGCATGCAGCGGCCTGAAGAGATCGAATATCACAGGCATCAGCAGGCGGAACTGGTACGGCTTTGAAGTATGGAATGTAGCTACAGCGTTAAGACTGTTGGGTGCGTTCCAGTCAGCCGGTGCCACGATCTTTTTATGATACAGGTAACATATTACAATTGAAAGAACAAGGTACAGTGCCAAAAATCCGTACGGAACCTTGTTGGGTCCACCCCTTTCATACCCGGAAAAATCCACGCTTCCGGGGCTGTACCCGTAATATTGGTCTATACTTCTTATGTCCATTAGTATAATTAGTTCTTGTACTCATCCGATGAACCTGAGTCATCGGATGAGAATGGGTCACGGATTATAATATATAGGCACACACCAGTGATTGCCTGCAACCCAGTCACTGTTTGGAAGCTCCACACTGTGCTTTAAAATATGGTGGCATTGTTCATCATAAACTTTTCCTGTAGATTTTTCTACAGGGTCAAACACTATGTATTTATAATAACCGGATATCATTCCTTCCGGCATTTTTACACGGTTTGAATGCTGCGGGTCCAGCTTTAATGCGTAATCATTTTTAAAATCCACTATTTCTTTCAGCCTGTCAGTTTCAATGGCTCCTATTGCAGCCTGGAACTCTGTCATCCTGTAGTTAAGCCCCCGTACAACGTAATCAAACTTTCCATAGTTGCGGAATTTTTTTGCATGCTCAACAACATCTTTATGCTTTGATACCATCATGCCGCCTTCGCCCGTAGTGATGGTTTTTGTTGCATAGAAAGAATAGAATCCCGCATCGCCCCACTCACCCGGCTTTTTGCCGTTCCACGATGCGCCTGCTGCATGTGCACAGTCTTCAAGCAGAATAATATTGTTTTCTTTACAGTATGCCGCAATTTTTTCCAGTTCAAATGCTAAATGACCGCCTATATGTACAACCCATATTGCTGCCGGTTTATACTTTTCTGCCTTTGCCTTCATGTCATCAAAGCTCATGCAGAGGTCAAATTTATTGCAGTCAACAAACTGTACTTCAGCACCCGCCTGCAGAGTAGCAAGCGGTGTTGCCATAAATGTGTTTGATGGACACAGCACGGTCTTTCCTTTCAGCTTGTAGAAATCAAGCACACTTAGTGCTGCGCCTGCCCAGCTTGAAAAAGCAACAGAGCCAAGGTTATTCATCTCAGCCCATTTGTTTTCAAACAGCTCTGTGTAATATCCTTCTGTCCATTTATTTGATGCAACTATTTTATCGAAAGCCTCATGCACCTTCGGCAGATCTCTTTTATCAAACCCTATTGAAAAATTCATTATATTTTATTTTTTATTATCTTTTGCTTTTTCGAAAAAATCAACATTCTAAATTCTTCTCTCCCCTCTCCCTTTGGGAGAGGGGCTGGGGGTGAGGGTCTATTTATCAAACCCTATTGAAAAATTCATGTTATATTTAATTTTAAAGTCTCCTTTAAAAACCTTCAGACCGGCTTAAAAGTGGAGAGGATATTTATGCAATTCGTTATTTGTTATTTGCTATTACCCAATCAGCTCTTCGCTTGGATCAAAATAATGGTTATAATAGACTTTCTGCTTTGGGTCTTTAATTTCCTTTGATTCAAGCTTACCCCAAATTTCAGCAGCTGAACTGTCTATTGTATGCTTTACTGTAAAACCAAGCTCACCCTGAATTTTTTTGAACGATACCCTGTAATCACGCGCATCAACACTATCGCCTTCAACATTCACGGGAATATCTTTCCCGCTCACAGCTTTTATTCCCTTTGCAACAAGCTTTGCAACATCTGTTATAATATAATTCTGTTCTTCTGAGCCTACATTATATATCCTGCCTGCGGATTGCTCCAGCTTGAGTACCTTAATATATGCTTCTGCTGCATCTGGCAGAGAAAGAAGCGGCCGCCACTGGTTGCCGCCAAAAACATTTATCCTGCCTTCGGTAAATGCAGTCATTGTCATAGTGTTCACAACAAGATCGAAACGCATTCTCGGTGAAAATCCGTATAATGTTGACATACGCATTATTACGGGCTTAAAATTGCCGTCAGCAATACCCATAATGCTTTCTTCACTTGATATCTTTGTCTTTGCATACAGGCTCACAGGATTCAGCGGCGCTTCTTCATCAAGTATATCGCTGCCAACGCCGTAAACGCTGCATGTTGAAGCATATATGAACTTGTTAACGCCTGCAAGCTTTGCCGATGATGCCACTACCTGCGCAGCAAGAAAATTGGTTTCAACTGTCTGCTCGGGTCTTGCTTTGCTGGCAGGGTCGCCAACAACAGCAGCCAGCAGTATTACGCTTCCCGCATCACGGATAGCAAGATTTACTGTTTCAATATTGCGTATATCGCCTTCAATTATTTCAACCCGTTTATCACCCGAATATTTTTCCACTGAACGCTTTCCGTATATAAAGCTGTCCAGAATCCTAACCTCATACCCGTCTTCAAGCAGCCTGCCTGTCAATACAGACCCCAGGTACCCTGCTCCGCCAATTACCAATACTTTATTCATTTTGTTGTCATGCCTCTTGTCCCCCTTTTAAAGTGGGACTGTCGTTTCAGTTTTCTATGTGCTGCAATTATACTTTATTGTTCAATCTGCTAAAATCCCGGATGGGGATTTTAATGGTATGCAAATGTCTTTTCATACCGCTCCTAACGGAGCTCTAAAAATTATGGGATAAACCTTCTACAAACATTTCGCTCCTACGGAGCTATAAAACTGCAAAACTGTTACTTATTATTACTCATTACTCATTGTTGAGCCGCGCTTTATACGGTGAAACCTTACTCCGAAGGAGAAGGTTCATTTAACAATTGTCTTTACATACTTTTCCATAGCTTCGCGGTATGAATACTTCGGCTTCCAGCCCAGTATTTTTTCAGCTTTCCCGCTGGAAATATACCTGCCCTTGTAGTTACCTTTTCTGTCCTCTATGAATTTTACCTTCGCCTTCTTACCCAGAATTTCTTCAAGCGTTGTTACTATATCTATTACTTTTATTACTTCTCTGCCGTTAATATTGAAAATTTCATTCTCGCCTTCACCCTTTAAACAACTCACATTCCCTTCGGCAAGATCGCGAACGTAAATGAATTGTCTTGTCTGGCTGCCGGTGCCGTGGATCGTTATCTCGCCGCCATTAAGAATTTTATCAATGAAAATAGGCGTTACGGTTGCCGCCCTTGCACGCTCACCAAACGGTATACCATAACGCATAATGGTATAATTTACACCATACAGTGTTTTATAATTTTTGCAGAACATCTCAGCCGCTATTTTTGACGAGGTATATAAATGATCCGGGTTCTGGGCATAAATGGTTTCTTCCGTAATTTGTGTATCATCATCGCCTTCCACACTGCCGTAGATCCACTCCGTTGATGAAAGCAGTACACGGCTTACATTATTTTCCCTGGCAGCTTCCAGTACGTTAATTGTGCTGTTCGATGTATTCATGTTTGATACCACAGGCTCATTGAAAAAAATATTCACATTTGCCTGGGCTGCCATGTGGTATATAGCATCTATTCCTTTTGTGGAGTTTTTAAATTTAACTGTATCGTTAACATCACCTATGATATTTTCGCATTTCTGTCCATATACGGGGGCTTCAAGGTCATAAATAATTACTTCATGCCCCTGGACCATCAGCACATCAACAACATGTGAACCTATAAAACCCGCTCCGCCTGTAACAAGTATTTTCATTTATAGACGATTATTTTTATTTATTCCGCTAAAATAGCCATATCTTGGGGCATTTGAAATAACTTAAATCACCACAATCAGTGGTTTAGTATATCTTCATTCACCTCTGTAACATTCCCGTTTCAATTTTTTTCCATACACCTCTTAAAATTCTCAACATAATCACCTGCTAGCGATGAAATGGAAAATCTCTTCATCACATTATCTTCAATACCTTTGGAAAGTTTTTCAATGATACTGCGGTCTCTTATAATACTTTCCATTTTCTCTGCCAATCCCTCCGGTGTACCGTCAAATATCATGCTGTCAACTCCGTCACTGATATATTCCCTGAAGCCTGCCAGGTCATTGCATACAGCAGGAACCCCTTCACTGTAGCCTATCAACAGCGGCCCGCATTGTGTAATCTGCCTGTAGGGAAGTATCAGAACATCATTTTGCCTGTATATACTGTGGATCTTTCTGTAATCTATGAATTCATTGTGTATGCTTGCGTTTACAATATTCCTTATCCTGTTCATAATAGCTTCACTATCATATTTGATCTTACCGTAAATATTCAGTTCAAACTCCAGCCCTTTTTTCTCCAGCATTTCAGCTGCATCAAGCAGTATTTCAATGCCTTTATACTTTTCAACTGACCCGAAGAAAAAGAACTTCACTTTATCAGAATTTTTTACAACGGGCACTTCATCGCCGCACTCCCTGTAATAATTTATAACAGGCAGCTGGAATACGGGCGGATAAAAACCATGCTGATCGTTGAATATTTCTGATTGTGTTTTGCTTGCGGCGCATATTTTTCTCAGTGCAAGCTTCATGGTCATTTTAACTGAAAACAAACCATGTCTATCCTTGCTTTCCGGATGCAGGTCAACATCGTGAACCATAACAAGATATCTTTTGAAGAGAATATTGGCAAGCAGCGTTTGGTATACTGTCATTGTGTTGAACCAAACAATATCAGGCTTTAGCTTTCTGATCCTGTTTAAGAATAATATTTCACTGATAAAGCTTAAAGGATTGCGGAAGCGCTTTCTTTGAACGAACTCTGCGCCGAATTTTTTACACCACCTGTCAATTTCAATGGTTGCTTCCTTGGCCTGAAGGTATACTTTAAGCTCTAAATGCCTGCTGAGCTCCTGCACAACCGTATAGCTGTGATCTATGTAGCTTTCGGAAGTTAAGTAAACTACTTTCAATTGGAATTGTTTAATTTAACGCAGTAAATATTTCAGAAATATCTGCAGCCTTAAGGGTATTCATGCAGGTAACGGTTTTATCACATTTATTTAAATAACAGCAAAGGCAGTCAACTTTATCTGAATAAATTATTTTGCCGTTGCCAAATACATCAAGCTCTGTATGTGATGTGGGTCCCACAATTACAGCCGTATATTTACCAAGCGCAGTTGCAATATGGAAGCACAGTGAATCAGAGGTAAACACTTCAGAAGCTAAAGATACGATACAGATGAAATCTTCCATTGTATTTTCCGTGCCGAAGAAAATAATATTCGGCATGCCCTGATTTTTCAGCATTTCGGAAATATCATTATAAAACTCCCTGTCCTCATCACCGGCAATTATTCCTACTGCCGTTCCCGGGTATTTCATGCTCAGTATCCTTACAAGCTCTGTATATCCTTCCGATGTCCATTTTTTATACTGCCAGCGGTTGCCCCCGCCAAGGTTTATCAATATTAATTTACCATATTTATCGGGTATTAACTTCTTTTTCAGCTCCGCTGAGTGTTTGCGTTTTTCGGGTGTTAGGGATAATACCGGCTCAGAGCCGTCATAATTAAATCCGCATATTTCGTGTATAATTTGGTGGTAAGTTTTTTTGTTCTGCTTCTTCACGTTATCGTTAACGCCCATCAAATACCATTCATTTGCAAACTTATTCAGCGGATAAGGTTTTCCGTAAACAATATAGTAGCCATATTTTGTTTTTGCGTTTATGGTGTTCATTATCTCGCAGCTATCCTGCCCGCTATCCAGATTTATTGCGATATCAAAAAGATCTGCTGTTACATGCTCAAGCTCATCGGTTGTAAAATATATTTCATCTATCAGGTCGTTATCTTTCAGTACTTCATAAGAGCGTTCTTTGGTTATCCAGGTAATGCTGCAATCTGTAAATTTCTCTTTCAGGGTCGGAAGAATTGATGTTGTCCTCAGCACATCGCCAACTGCATCAAGCTTAACTATGATTATCTTCTTCCCTGCTTCGTTATCGTTGATGGATTCCGGCATCGGAATTTCAGGGTAAGCATTCTTAATTGTTTCATCTTTTATATAGTAACTGCACTCCCCGCAGAATACACCCTGCTCTTTATTGGGCTTGCAGGGCCTATCGCCATAAAAATGTATACAATCAAAATGTATTATGGGAAGCTCTATCATTAACTAATATTTAAATATTAAACTTTTTTGAGAAGCTTGATCACAAAAAACCTGAATTTTTTAATAATTTAATATAAAATATTCTGTTTTTGCGAAATTTTGCAAATAATAATAAATAAATTTTATTATATATTAAATCCTATTAAAATTGTTGAAAATTACGCAATTGCGGCAGATTCTAAAAAGAATATACCCAGGAATAAAAAAAGTGGCCGCTTCATTTCTGAGCGGCCGGGGGAATGGAGAAGAAACAACAACATGAAGAAACGATTTGCAGAAATTTTGCAGTAAAACTAAAGAGGAAAAATTTTATTTTATTAAAACCATTTTTTTGCTGTCAGTTATTTTTTTACCGTCCTTGCCGGTCGTTTCAAGCCTGTATATATAAACTCCGCTTGAAAGATCCGAACCGTCAAAATCAATACTGTAAGTGCCCTGCGTCATTTCATTATCTTTCAGAACAGCGATCAGTTTTCCGGAGAGATCATATACTTTAAGTGAAACATAACCTGTACCTGCTGTCTTAAATCCTATCTTGGTTTTTGGATTGAACGGGTTAGGATAATTCTGTTCAAGAGAAAAGCTTAAAGGAGCATTGTTATTTCCTATTCCCGTCAGGTTCTTTATTGGTGAATAGCTTATGATATTATTTGCAGCAACACCTGATGCACTGTAAAAATCACCGTTAATTATCAGCTTATCCTGATAAATCGCCATGCTTCTTGGTCTCAGGTCAACGCCATACTCAACCTGGCACCAGTTCAATCCGTTGAACCTTGCCAGTTTGTTTGCAGTGTTGCCATTCATTTTTGTGAACATTCCCGCAGCATACAGCTCATTATTAAAGCTCTTTAGCGAGCCTACATACCCTTGAGAAACGTTACAGTTTGAGCCTGTTGCACCGCTGCCTATCGGGCTCCATGAAATGCCGTTATACTTTGCAATATTATAACTGAAGATATTATCCATTTTTATAAATGCGCCGCCTGCGTAAAGCTCGCCGTTATATACTTCAAGCGTGTAAACCGTTGCATCACCGCCGGCAATACCTGCACCAACAGTTCTCCATCTGGATCCGTCCCATCTTGCAATACCGTTGCATACTTCCTGTCCTGCAATATTGAATTTTCCGCCGGCATAAAGCTCATTATTATAAACACATAATGCATATACAGGACCCGACATACCAACATCCATACTTGTAAATCTTGCACCATCCCATTTAACCACAGAAAGTGCAATTTCACCGTTTGCAGAAGTAAACCACCCGCCAAGGATCAGATTATCATTGAACACGGTCATTGTATTTCCGATGCTGTTTAATCCAATTCCTAAATTCTGCCATTGTGACCCGTTCCATTTTGCAATATATTTTGCTTCTACACCGCCGGCTGTATCAAAATATCCAGTTGCATAAAGCTCTCCCCGGTATGAAGCAAGTCCCTCCGCTTCATGATTAAAACCGCTGCCTAAGGGTGACCAAACGCTTCCGTTCCAGCCTGCAATAAAGTTTGCTGAATTGCCCCCGGCAAGATTAAAATAACCGGTATTAATAAGCTGGTCATTATAAACTGTCATGCCAAGCGAAAAATGTTCGGCAAAAAAATTCATACCTGAATTGCTGTACCAATACTGGGTTCCTGAACCTAGCGGTTCAAATCTTGACTGAACCGGCACATCAAAAGCTGACCATATGGGGTCACAGGTATCCTGTGCAAGCATGTAGCCCAGCATTAAATGTGTTATGCCGCAGGTTGAGCTTCCCGGGTATGACCTGTCAGAATATGAGTATGCACCTGAATCTCTTGCAACCTGTCCGCCGCCTTCATCAAAACCGTAATTTACAACTGCATTCCTGTTTACTGTTATTTTTAACGATGCAATTGATCCTTTAAACCAGAGAGAAGAAATATTTACTGATTGGGGTCCGTACTGCGCGTATAAGCCTACATTACCTACGGTAAACGCAGCGTTATCAGCCATGCTGATATATGTAAAATTATTGTATGTATTGGTCAATATTTCATCAGTAAAGGTTGTTAATCTTTGAGCCGGTTTGTTATAGTCTACCCTGTAATCATGCCATGCAGTATCTGTTCCCAGATAATAAATCCTTTTCCATTCATTATTTATATAGATGCTTAAATATCCGCTTTCATTTATATGATATCCAACCATCCAGCCTGCATCACGGCATTTACCGAATGCATACATTGGTGTATTTGGTGAAGTAATTTTTAATTTAAAAGTGATGGAAAAGCTATCGGTCGAGCCGGCCGGGAATTCCAATGCATTCAGATCTCCTGATCTTAGGAAATCACCCTTGCCGTCAAACGTTAAATATCCGTCAACATATGGTGATGGAGGAAAATTGGAATTCAGCGATGGATCGCAGCCAACCTGTGCTTTCAATCCAACTGATAATGCTAAAAATAGAAAAAATAAAATAAAGGTTTTCATGTAATGACTCCTGTTTCTTACTCCCAATATTGTGGTATTAATAGACATTTAGTATAACCATATACGTTAATTATTCCCCTTTTCAAAAATAGGGTATATGGTTAGTGATTGCTATACCGTGTATTGGGTAGTAGTCATGCAAAAATACATAACTAACTGTTATTTAGTATCTTTAGTTGTACCGTAAAGGGATTAAGTGGTTTGTAAATTTTATACCTTAATAGCTAATTCAATTGGACAGTGATCACTGCCCATTACTTTTGAGTGTATTCTGGCATCTGTAACGAGGTTTCGCATTTCTTTTGAGATAAAGAAGTAATCTATTCTCCATCCTACGTTCCTTTCCCTTGCGCGTGTGACCTGATCCCAATAAGTATATTGCTCGGGTTTAGTATTAAACTCGCGGAAAATATCTATATAACCCATATTAATTATAGTATCTATCCATGCCCGTTCTTCTGGAAGGAACCCGGTATTCTTTGAGTTTTCCTTCGGTCTTGCAAGATCAATTTCCTTGTGCGCGGTATTATAGTCACCGCATACTATAATGTTCTTCTGCTTCTTGCGTTTTTTTTCTATGTTGAAAAATAATTCATTGTAGAAATCAAGTTTATATTTTACTCTTTCTGGTCCTCTGCCCCCGTTTGGAAAGTAAACATTATATAATGTAAAATCCTTAAAATCTGTTTGCAGTACCCTGCCTTCATTATCGTAATAAGGATTCCCGAAACCTTTTTTAAAATCAATGGGGGGAATCTTTGAATACGTTGCAACACCTGAATATCCTTTTTTCTCTGCTGAGAAAAACTCACTCCAGCATCCGCAGTATTTTTTTACTTCTTCATCCAGCTGCTCTGCCTGCGCCTTGGTTTCCTGAAGGCATAATATATCCGGCGAGGTTTTTTTGAACCACTTGGGGAAATCTTTCTTCCATATTGCTCTTATGCCGTTTACGTTCCAGCAGAATATCCTGATATCCTTTTTTGCCATATTATTTCTTTGTGATACCCGTGGATACAGGTATGCATTTAACTAATTTGTATTTATTTTTAAATTGAAGTGCTAAATTAATTGTTTGCTTTCAAATTTCATAGATTAAAATTCAGGTAAACTTTATGCAAAGTATATTTATGGATAAGGGCAAAAAGCCCGCTGAAGCAGAACTGAAAAAGGCTTTAGGCAAAACATTTCCTTACTGGAAAACTCTGGAAGAATTTACATTAAAAACTGAATCAGAAGCAAAAGGCGGGTGGCACTTTTCAGGCGCAAAATACGGTTGGAGCTTCCGCATCACTGATAAAAAAAGAGTGATCATCTACCTTCTGCCTCGGGATGGATTCTTTAAAGCTGCTTTTGTCTTTGGCAGCAAAGCGTATGAGGAAGTTATATCAAGTGTTGTATCTGAGGAAATTAAAAATGAGCTCAAAGCTGCCAAATCATATGCAGAAGGCCGTGAGATAAGACTCGAGGTCAGGAGCAAAGCTGTTGTTAATGACCTTAAAACGCTTATAAAGATAAAAATCGATGTATAAATTTTAACTTGCAGAAGGATAATTTCATAATTCTCACAGGCGCTATGGGTGCAGGTAAATCAACTGTACTCGCCAATTTAACAGAGCTTGGCTATACATGTGTAGCAGAACCGGCAAGGGAAGTACTTGCAGAACAGCGCAAAATTGGAGGTAATGGCGTCCCGGAAAAAGACCCGCAGCTCTTTATTGACCTGATGCTTGGGAAAACAATTGCGGAGTATGAAAAATTGACCAGCAGTAAGAGTATTGTGATATTTGACCGTGCAATGCCTGATTTTACAGGCTATGCTGATCTTTTATGCGTTAATAACGAAAAATATATCAAAGCTTCTAAAGAATACCGCTTCAATCAAAATGTTTTCATGTTCAACGGCTGGCGTGAAATTTATGTTAACGATGATGAGCGGAAAATGAGCTATGAGCTTGCTGAAAAATTCGGCACAGATGTGAAAAAAATCTATGCAGATCTAGGCTATATTATTCACGATGTACCAAATGTTAGCGTTAACGAAAGGGTAATGTTTATTATTGATAAATTGTTTGATTTTACCTCTTACTAAATCCCCGCTTTATCCCTTTGAAACCAATATTAAAAAAATTGTTAACTAGTGCTTCCTGCTCATCGGCAGACTTTGCTTCAATAATTGCTTCGTAAGTTAATATAAGACCCTGCCAGCCCGTATCATGCAAATGTGCGCCTTCAGGTAATTCAAGTGTATTCATTTTTCTAAGCTCGGGCGATATAGTCATATATACATAAGGCAGCTCATACATCTCATCTCCGTTGGAAACACCTATGCCCATAAACTCATCTGTCTCATCAATCTTTTTTCCGCTGAACCATTTGAAAGCATTATCAAAGTGATGCGGCCATAAACATATCTGTGTTTTAACACCTTCGTTAAAAGGAATAGTTTTATGGAATTTTTTAAGCAGGTCAGAAAAATTTACAAACTGAGCCAGGAAATCCTGCGCGTTTTTTTCATCAATTTCAATTTTACGCTCATTATTAAACTCACCCGCGTTTATGTTTACTTCAATGCCAAGATCATTCTTTAACGCTTCAAGTATTTCCGTGCATAGTCCGCTTAGTGTTTTCCCAGTAACGGCAATTGAAACATACTTTGACCTGTTATCGGCAATTTCAACACATAGTATCTCTGCATTGAAGCCAATTTCAAGCTCGTTATACATATTCATAGGCGGTGTGCAGAAGCCTTTATTAACTATGCTTAGCCATAAATTATCATTCTTTGCTATCGGCTGCACAAGAACCTCGCGGAACCTGCCAATTAATTCAGCGATCCCGTGGATCCGTCTCCTTGTCTTTACATACTGCTGCTCTTCTAATTCCGGAAATTTTTCCATGTTATCATTCCCTCACGGGAAGGGGTCTCTGTTTGATTATTCAATAAAAACTACTCTTAATTTATTTCTTCACATTGTCGTCTCACATTTGACGTCTCACGTTTCATGTCTCACATCTCACGCCTGCCTTATCAGGCGAAGCGGGAGAAGATTTCATATCTTTACCTTACCACCGGCAATCCGGCTGATTTCCAGTTTTCCATGCCGCCTTTCAGGTTATAAATATTTTCAAAACCCAATCCCTGCATTGTTGTAACTGCACCGGCACTTCTTGAGCCTGATGCGCAATAGACAAGATATGTTTTGCTCTTATCAAGCTTTTCCACATAGCTCTTAAATCCGCCTGAGGTATAGCTTACGTTCTGGGAACCGGCAATTTTATCACCTTTGAACTCAAATGCACTTCTGACATCAAGTATCACAATGTCTTTTTCCTTTGTAAGCTCCGCAAATTTTTGCGGGTCAACATCGGCTGTTGTAGCCTTGGGTCCGCTTAAAAAGAACTTGTAAATTAAAACTATTGCAGCAACAACTATTACAGCTATTATTATCTTATTATTCAAATCGCTTTATACCCATAAAACGGGTCTCCGGTATATTCCTGATTTATTAAATGAACAACCGCTGCCGATCATTCTTTGTTAAATTATTTATTACTAATTATTAAGCTTTCTTTGACATCAGATTCAGCGCGCTGCCCACTTTGAACCAGTCAATCTGCTGTTTGTTCATAGTATGATTAAGCATTATCTCTTCTGTTGTGCCATCGGAGTGTTTCAGTGTCATTTTAACCTGGCTGCCGGGTTCTATTCCTTTAACATCAAGATCTATCATATCATCTTCCATTATCTTATCATAGTCAGCAGGATCAGCAAATGTTAAAGGCAGCATTCCCTGTTTCTTTAAATTGGTTTCATGTATCCTTGCAAATGATTTCACTATAATAGCCTTGCCTCCCAGGAAGCGCGGCTCCATTGCTGCATGTTCACGGGATGAGCCTTCGCCGTAATTTTCTTCGCCAACTACAACCCATGGAATACCTTTTGCTTTATACTCCCTGGCAACAACCGGTACCTCTTCGTAATTACCTGTCAGCAAGTTCTTAACTGAATTTGTTTTATCGTTAAACCAGTTGAGCGCGCCTATGAACATGTTATTCGAGATATTATCCAGATGGCCGCGGAACCTTAACCAGGGACCCGCCATGGAAATATGATCGGTTGTACATTTACCTTTTGCCTTAAGCAGCAGGTGCATATTCTTATAATCCTTTTCAAAATCAGGATGCACAAATGGGAATAACCTCTGCAAACGTTTACTGTTAGGGTCAATTTCAACCTGTACTCCGGCACCATCCGCAGCCGGCGCAACATAGCCATTAACACCTTTTAAATAACCGTTCTTTGGCAGCTCATCGCCTGTTGGCTCTTTAAGCATCACATCTTCACCCTTGCTGTTCTTTATGGTGTCGGTCAAAGGATTAAATGTAAGCCTGCCGGCAAATGCCAGTGCTGTCACAATTTCAGGTGAGGCAACAAATGCATTTGTTGCGGGATTTCCGTCATTACGCTTTGAAAAATTCCTGTTGTATGAAGTTATTATAGAGTTCTTCTCGCCTTCTTTCACGTCATGACGCTTCCACTGCCCGATACATGGACCGCAAGCGTTGGCAAGAACCAAGCCGCCGACCTTTTCAAATATTTCAAGCTGTCCGTCGCGCTCAATAGTAGCGCGTATCTGTTCAGAGCCCGGTGTTATCGTAAATTCTGATTTTACCTTAAGCCCCATTTCCATTGCCTGTTTGGCAACAGATGCTGAGCGCTCCATATCTTCATATGATGAGTTGGTACAGCTGCCTATTAATGCTACTTTAAGCTCTTCCGGGTATTCCTTATCTTTCACAGCCTGTTTGAATACAGAGATGGGCCATGCTAGGTCAGGTGTGAAAGGTCCGTTTATATGAGGCTCAAGTTCGCTTAAATTAATCTCTATTACCTGGTCATAATAATTTTCGCTGCCTTCATCAGGCTTCAGATAGTCAGCAATTTCATTTGCCAGCTTTCCTACTTCTTCACGCTCTGTTGCTGCAAGGTAATCATACATTTTCTTGTCATATGAAAACAGTGATGTTGTTGCGCCTATTTCCGCACCCATATTGCAGATGGTTCCCTTGCCTGTGCATGAAATATTTTCAGCACCTTCACCAAAGTATTCAACTATTGCACCGGTACCGCCTTTTACTGTTAATACACCGGCAACTTTTAATATTACATCTTTAGGCGAGGTCCACCCGCTTAATTTACCGCTTAGCTTTACACCGATAAGCTTGGGGAATTTCAGCTCCCACGGCATACCTGCCATTACATCTACTGCATCTGCACCGCCTACGCCTATCGCAATCATACCAAGTCCGCCTGCATTTGGCGTATGAGAGTCAGTTCCTATCATCATACCGCCGGGGAATGCATAATTTTCTAGTACTACCTGGTGAATAATTCCTGCACCGGGCTTCCAGAAACCAATGCCGTATTTGTTGGAAACACTCTGAAGAAAGTCATACACTTCTTTGTTTTCACTCTCAGCACATAACAGGTCTTTTGCTGAGCCAACTTCTGCCTGAATTAAATGGTCACAGTGTACTGTTGAAGGAACTGCTACTTTTGGAATTCCTGCAGACATGAACTGTAAAAGCGCCATCTGTGCAGTTGCATCCTGCATTGCTACCCTATCCGGTGCAAACTCAACAAAATCCTTGCCGCCGGTGTATGGATTAGCTGTATCACCCCAAAGATGTGCGTAAAGGATCTTTTCGGCATAGGTCATTGGTCTTCCCAGAATTTTCTTTGCAGCATCTACTTTACCTTTGAACCCGCCGTAAACCTTTTTGATCAAATCCAGATCGAACATTTCGTTATCCTTTGTATTATCATTCCCGCCTGTCTTTTTCCCAAAGTGAAGGCTGAAATTTAAATAAATTTATTTATAATTAATCTTTAATTTTTTAATTTGTAAAACTTAT
>CAZOAP010000018.1:0-24009 GCA_964577645.1 uncultured Ignavibacteriales bacterium | reverse complement strand
TGATGCAGTTAACAAAAGGACTGGGTATAGATGTAATACTTGATTACGTGGGACCCGAGGCTTTCCCGAAGAATTTTAAGATGGTAAAAAAAGGCGGCAAGATATTATTCTGCGGAATATTAACCGGCCGGGAAGCGATGGTATCACTGCATCAAACGTATTTGAGGCATATAAGCCTGCTGGGGCTGTACCTGGGTGAAAAGCATGAGCTGGAAGAATTGATAATGCTTGTTTCAGAAGGAAAAGTAAAGCCGCATATTGGCGGAACACTGGATTTGAAAGATGCGGCAAAGGCGCATGAGATGATGGCTAAAGGTGAGGTGATTGGGAAGATAGTTTTGAAAGTATGATAGCAGTATTTGTAACTTATACACATTGTTTAGATGTTATGTTACTTTCTTTTCAGCGATGAAAAGAAAGTAACCAAAGAAAAATCGCCCGCTGCAGAAAAATTGCCTGAAATTATTCTCACTTCACTACAGGAAAATAACTCATTCGGCTTTCGCCGAATTCAGACAAATTTTCCTGTTACGTTTCGTTCGAACAATTTCTCTTCGTCAATTTTTCTGAGGCGGTGTTTATTAATATTTTAAAAGACCGTTCATTATAAAAAGAGAAATTTCATTTCTATATATAGTTTTTAAAAATCCTTAAATTAATCTTCCATTTTGTATCTGATTTCGCGCTGTTCGATGTAGTAGAGGATATCGCTGAGGGTTTCTTCAGGAGTCTGCATTGTGTTATCGATTGTAATTCCGAAGCCGGGGTTGTTTATTCCAGTGACGTAATGATGTTTAATGCGCTGGATCTCCCAGCCGGTGAGCTCACGTGTGCCGCGGTTGGTTAGTGCATGATCAAGCCTGGGATTTAATGTGAAGAAAAACCGCTGTACTTCAAGAGGAAGATGTTTATTGAAAAATTCATATTCATCCCTGCTTAAAGGATAAGATATAATTACATTCATATCTTCCTTTAATAAATTCAGGGTCAGGCTAAGCGTGTTTTTCAGATTTAAGGGAATTGCCTCTTCAAGCGGCATCCATTCATAAATATCGTGAATAGTATCTACTTCAATATGCGCGGTGCGGGGAAATTCATTTTTCAGCAGGCCTGCAATTGTGGTTTTACCGGAATTAATTGAGCCGGAGAGGAAGATTATCATATTTTATGAAACACAGACAGGAATGTCTGTGCTACTGTTATTATGTTATATTGATAAGCCGGTTTTATCCCAAACTTCGGCTTTTGTTTGTGCGGCTACAACTCTAGCTTTTTCTGCGCCTTTTTTTAGGATATCCTTTACGTATGCAAGATCATTTTTCAATCTTTCGCGTTCTTCACGGAAAGGCTTGAACGTTTCAATGACCTTTTCAAGCAGCATCTTCTTTGCATCACCGTAACCCATTCCGCCTGCGCGGTATTTTTCTGCGAGTGCGGCTTTTTCTTCTGCAGATGCGAAATATGAATAGAGCTTGAATATGGTATCGTTATCAGGGTCTTTGGGTGATTCAACCGGTGTGGAATCAGTTACAATACCCATTACCTGTTTCTTTAAAGCTTTATCAGATGCAAAAATTTCAATTGTATTCCCATAGCTCTTGCTCATTTTCTGCCCGTCAGTACCAATAACAACAGCAACTTCTTCCGGAATATACGGTGCCGGCAATTTAAATACTTCACCATATGTTCGGTTGAATTTTCCGGCTAAGTCACGGGCAATTTCCACATGCTGTTTCTGGTCTTTGCCAACTGGAACGATATCAGGCTTATATATCAGTATATCAACAGCCATCAGCACAGGATATGTAAATACCCCTGCATTTACTTCTTTGCCTTTTGCAACAGCATCTTTATATGCATGAGCAAGCTCAAGCATCGGCATTGGTGTAAGGCAGCTTAGAACCCATGTAAGCTCAGCATGTTCAGGTATATCGCTTTGCCTGAAAAAAACAGCTTTATTTGGGTCAAGTCCAAGGGCAAGGTAATCTAGCGCAAGATCTATAATTAATTCCTGAAGCTCTTCTTTATTTTTAACTGTGGTAAGCGAGTGCAGGTCTGCCAGGAAAATAAAATTTTCACAATCAGTCTGCATATTAACATGATTGCGCATTGCGCCGAGATAATTGCCGATATGCGCTTTACCTGTAGGCTTTACACCTGAGAGTATTCTTTTTTTCAGAGATTTTGGTT
This sequence comes from uncultured Ignavibacteriales bacterium, assembly GCA_964577645.1. Lineage (GTDB taxonomy): Bacteria > Bacteroidota > Ignavibacteria > Tepidaquicellales > OLB5 > OLB5. Next base: position 21,819 of record CAZOAP010000018.1, on the reverse strand, counting down.
CGTGGGGTGAAGCCATCATTCAAACTTCTTTTGTGCAAGAACAATTGCGCCAACAATGGCTGCAAGAAGTACAAATGATACTACTTCGAACGGGAATGAATATGTTGTGTAAAGCTCCCTGCCGACAGATTGTACGGTTCCCTGTAATTCCGCATTCTGGTTCAGTGTTTTGAACTTTCCGAAGAATGCAAAAAATGCAGTGATGCCCAGTGAGCTGAATAAAAGCAGTGATAGTATTATTGCCGATACTTTTTTGTAGGTCAGAGTTTCAGAAAACTTTTTTTCACCGCTCAGGTTAAGTAGCATGATAACAAAAAGGAAGAGCACCATAATAGCGCCGGCATAAACAAGTATCTGAATGATAGCAACAAACTGTGAGCGCAGCATAAGGTAGATACCCGAAATGGAGAAAAAATTAACAATAAGATACAATGCGCTTGTTACTGGACTGCGCCTTGTTATCATCATAATTGCCGAACCTAAAGCCAGGGCGGCAAATAAAAGGGTCATTATGTTTTCAGCATTCCACTTCATTGTAGTAATAAGAAAAGTTTTAAAGCACGTGCCCGGAGCTGGAATCGGCAACGGACTATTTGAGTTATTATCCCAATCCCGCTTTCAGCGGGACGCGTCTACCAAAAATTAATTAATTAAATTAATTTTAAGTTGATGTGCCCGGAGCCGGAATCGAACCGGCACTGAGATATTATCCCAACAGGATTTTAAGTCCTGCGCGTCTACCAGTTCCGCCATCCGGGCATATTTCAAAGAATTTCAGCTGATTTAATGCATTTTTAGCTGAATTTTTGCGGTTATAGACTACATAAATAATAATTTTTTCCAATTAAATCTAACCTAAAATTTGGTAGTTACAGGGATAATTATCATTTTTTCAGTATGAAATTCATCACATCTTCAATTTTGGTTTTCGGCGTCATTTTCAGAATACGTGACGGTTTATAGTTGCGGTAGACCCAGTTTGAAATTATTTTCAGGGTATCTATTTCATCTATTTTGAATTTATGGTATGCCTTGCTAAAAACAAAATCTCTGAATAGTGCACCGTGGAAATATAAATAATTTATATCCTCTTTGATATTTTCAAGCATGAAATTATCCTGAAGTGTATTTTCATCAATACAGCAGGTCTTTGCAAGCTTACCGTTTACCATTAAAAATATTTCTGTGGAATTATTATCACCTTCACTTTTACATTTGATGATATAATTCTGCAGCTCAACAATTGAATTGGTAAGCTCGATATTTAGCAGCACCTTCCTCAGGTCATTTATATTATTCCTCAAATGTGCTGCCTGCTCAAAATTCATTTCTTCAGCTGCAATTGTCATTTCGCGCTCTAGGAACCTTACAGCTCCTTCTTCGGAATCTGAGACAAGGAATTTATCAACAAGCTTAACTTCGCGCTGGTACTCAACCACCGATGAGGTAAAGTTACATGGTGCTGAACACTGGCCTATTTCATAATACATACATGTACTGTGGCTTTTTGAAGGCTTTAGATTTATATCGTCACACTTCCTTAGCTTGTAGAACTTGTTTATTCTTTCTATCAGGTTCTGCACGGTGAATGAGCTTGCAAAAGGACCGTAGTATCTTGCGCCATCTGGTATTATCTCGTAGACCTTGTAAACCCTGGGGAAAGTACGCTGAACATCAATTTTAATAAAAGGAAATTTGCGGTATGACTTAATTGCTGAATTAAAGCGCGGCTTGTGTGATTTTATCATACGGCTTTCGGTAAGGAGCGCTGAGAGCTCTGAACCCGTGGTTTCCCAGTCAACTTTATGCACATACCTTACAAGCTTTTTTACTTTTGTACTGTGAGATACGTTATGATAGAAATATGAGCCGAGCCTGTCCTTTAAGTTCTTAGCCTTGCCGATATATATTATCTCATCATTTTTGTTGAGCATAAAATAAACACCGGGTTTTTGGGGTACTTCCTTCAGGTTTATCTTAAGCTTTTTGAACCTGGCGCTTATCTTTGTATCATCAAATATTTTCCTGTACTGGAATCCGATTATATCATCAACAGTTTCAAATTCATGTTCATTTACAAGCTGGTCAATAAATAAAGCAAGTATCTGCGCTGTCGCGCGGGCATCATCCAGTGCCCGGTGTTTACGCTTTGTGTGAATGCCGAAGTGGCGTTTGAGTGAATCCAGTGATTTAGAAGGCAGCGCGCGGCTCAGCCTGCGTGCAAGCCTCGCAGTGCAAAGTGAAGGATGATCGAGCATGTTATATCCCGCCCTTAAGAGCGATGCATTCAGGAAGCTGTAATCAAACTTAACATTATGTCCCCCAAATATGATTGAAGAGCCATCACTGTTTTGAATGAAATCAAGTATCTTCGGGGCAAGGTCTTCAAACATGGGTTTATTGTGGACCATTTCATTGGTAATGCCGGTGAGCTGTGTGATGTAAGGCGGAACGAATTCACCGGGGTTTATGAGTGTTTCGTATTCATCGATAATTTCACCCCCGCGAAGCTTTACGATGCCGATCTCAGTCAAACGGTTTGACTGCGCGCTTAAGCCCGTGGTTTCAACATCAAACACTGTGAATACAGTATCATGTATTGAAAATGTGTTATCAGTGATAACGAGCGGTATTTTTGAGCTCTTTTTCAATTTAAGTAAGATGCAAATTAATTAAATTAATAATAACTTTGTAAACAATCTTTTGTCATTAATGTGAGAGAAAAGTGTAATAAATAGATATTCGTTCCACGAAATTAGAATAATTTATAATATTGTCGCAGTTAAGATCAGGTTTAATTGTAGTTTAACGAGTGTTATATTCGTGGCACGAAGGATAAAGGAAAATAAAATATAAATAATGGATAGTAAAAAAGATTTCTGGCAGCGGAAATGGGAAGATAATAAAACAGGATGGGATATCGGTTATGCCGCGCCGCCTATTGCTGAGTATATTGATTCACTTACCGATAAGAACTTGCAAATACTTATACCCGGCGCAGGAAACGGTTATGAGGCTGAGTACCTGCATAAAAAGGGATTCAGGAACGTGTATATGATGGATATTGCACAAAAACCGCTTGAGAACTTTAAAGCGCGTGTGCCTGATTTCCCGGGGGAGCATTTACTGAATGAGAATTTCTTTAAACATACAGGTGAATATGATCTGATAATAGAACAGACATTTTTTATTGCAATTGATCCAGCGTTAAGAGGCGAGTATGTAAAGAAAATGAAGGAGCTGTTAAAGCCCGGCGGGCATTTAGCGGGACTTTTGATATTTAAAGATGAACCATCACCCGGGGGACCGCCATATGTTGATACAAAGGAAGAATATTATAAATATTTTGAAGGCGAGCTTGATATATGGAAATATGAGATTGCGGAAAATTCAATTAAGCCAAGAGCAGGCTGGGAAGTGTTTATTGATATGGTGAAGATATAAGAATTTTGTTATTTTTGTAAAATTATTTTGTCAGAGAAATTTAGAAATTTTTATGAATTTTGAATTTACAAAACATGCACTTGAGGAATTAAGAAATAGAGGGATAAGCAAAGAAACAGTTGAAAAAATTCTAAATAATCCCAAACAGATATTAGATTCAGAGAATAACAGAAAGGTCTATCAGGATATTATTGAATTTAATGATAATAAAGAGTATGTTGTAAGAGTAATTTTAGAGGAAACTAAAAATAACCTGAAAGTGATTACAGTATATAAATCAAGTAAAATCAGTAAGTATTGGAGGGAAAATGAAAGTTAAATACGATGCAGAAGTAGATGTAATGAAAATCCAATTTAATGATAGCCCGGTTTCGGAAAGTGATGAAGAAAAAGCTGGAATTGTTATTGATTATGATATTAATGGAAAAGTAATTGGGATTGAAATCCTTGATGCATCTAAAAAAATATTGAATCCAAAATCAGTTGAATATGAAATTGAAGGGGTTTAACTGAACAAACCCCAGTCATCTTCCATATCGTTTGTTTTATCAAATGATTTAACCCATTCAATAAATAATTTTCTGAAAACTTCAATTTCATCTCTTAATAATTTCAGGTATTCCGGTTTTGAAAGGTTTTCAAGCTTACAATAAGATGTTTGAGTCAAAAGCTCTCTTGCATGAATTTTAATCAGTACAGCATTTTCCATTCTGAGAGTGTAAAAGTCACCTGCTTCAGCACCGGCGATCTTTGGTCCTAAAATATATGCATTCATCAGCATCTGGTCCTTCATCATCAGAGAATCATCTTCTTCCTTTATCGTTTCTGCAAGTGATGTAGTCAGTTTGCTTATATTAACAGCACTTTTATAAAGCGGCATTTCTTTAATGCGCTTATTTTCATTTTTTATTTCTTCAGCAGCTTCTTCAAGATCTTCATCATCTATCTCATCAAAATATTCCCGTGGATCAAATCCCTCACCGCCGTTTTCATCTTCATCATCATTTACTTCATCATTTAAATCGTCTGGATCTTTACTCATATTAAATTATAATTTGTTTATTTTATCTATATTTTAAATGCTATGATAAAAAACACTACCGAGAGATACAGCCATGTAACGGCAAACACAATATGCATAATGGTTTCAAAGCGTTTACCCTTCCACAGGTCTTTTGAATAAACGAAGAACTGAACAAAGAGCCTGACAAACCAGAAAATAAATAAGCCTAAGGCTATTTGCCTTCCAAAAGGAGTGTTAACAATTTCATTGGCGGAGTATAAACAAAGGACTCCCATAAGTAATACTGTAAGCGCAATAAAGAATGTATGAACCGTCATCATCTGCCTGTTGATAAGGCTGAGCGGGGCAAGTTCCTTCTTCCATGCAAACTGCCTTGGGAAAGCAGCATGAATTATTGCCAGTATTACAAGTATTACGCCTATTACCCTAAGATGCTGTTCCATTTTTCTTTAATATAAAAATTTTTAAGAATGGTGTATGTTCGGCTGTTGAATCAACCAGTAAGCCTGAATTTTTAAAATTACTAAGCCACATAGCTGTTGGCAGAAAGTGAAAGAACCCGAAATTATACGCCAGGAAATTAAACACATCACGCTGATGCTCAACTAATATTATTCTGCCTTCAGGAGTTAACGCATTCCCCAATTGCTTTAAGAACATTTCTCTTTCACTGTTATTTCTGATCTCATGCGCTGCAAGTATAAGGAAGATAAAATCTGCTGTTGCAGCTTTTAGCGGGACATTACCTGTTGCTATTATAACAGTGCCGGGATACGGCGGGTAAGCTTTCCTTGCGCGCTCAATTGATACTTCAGTGTGTTTTTTGGGATCGTAGAAATCAAATACCTTCAGCTTACTTGCCGGGAATTTACTGGCAAGTATTTCGCTTATCTCATCAAATCCCGCGTTAATGTTCACAAGCTTGCTTGCCGGTGTAATATTTAATTTATCCAGGAAACTAAGTGCATATAATTCAGAGTGATCGTAAATGTAATATGAAACAGAAAGAGAAATAAATATGCTCAGTGCAACCAAAAGCAAAAATATATTTACAGCAAACGATAATGTTGGCGGAAGAAATCTGCCAAAGATGTAAACAAGCACAAATGAAAATAAAGCAATAACATAATACTGCCAGTTGAATCTTATTATATTAGTTACTCCCTGCAGCGGTTTTCTCATCTTATCCCTGCCAAATTTCTTTCCTGCCTTTTTTCCAGTGATACGGTACGTTTTCTATCATAAATGCATTTGCAAGAACTGCACTTTTAAAATTCTTCTCATCAATAAAGCCTATCTTATCCTTTAATACTTCAACAGGCTTAGGATGCCAGTTCTGCCTGACGCCTTCTATTATCAGTACTTCCTTAGTCTTTTCGTTGTATGTGAATGTAAAGGGCAGCGGACCCGCATACCTTCTGGCTTCTACCCAGTTGCTGAAGGGTGTACCGGGCGGCAGGCTTATATCTTCATCAGCAGTTCGGACGCTGATATCAAGCTCAGAGCTTTCAGAGAACACAGAATCAATATTCCTGTTACGTGTAAACTTAATATCAGTAGTTGTATAATTGTAATGAGTAAAAATGTTGCCCCAGAACTCCATCTTCTTTTTGTTAGTCTGTGACTTAAGAATATAGAGCCCGCGCATTTTTTTGCCTTTGGTGTTTGTATAGGTTACAAAAACGCGGTAGCCAATCAATATAAAATCATTGCCTGTGAATTCAGGGAAGCCTTTGGGGCGCAGCTTCCTTGTCTTTACAAGCGCAACAGCAAGGAAAGCCCACTTATCATTAAATGTATCTAGCTCCAGGCATTGGGGAATAAATTTTTCAAGCTCTCCTTTGGCAACAGCGTAAGTGAGGACAAGCGAGTTCTCGAAGAATGTTTCAACGGGGAATGGATGATCTTTTAAGCCAATCATTAATATTAACTAAAATTTATTTACTTTGATGCTGTGCGGTTCAGGATAAACTCATTATAATAAACCGTGAATATAAAAAATAAAGCTATTACTGAATTCATTTTTCCGAAAAGAAGTACATCAGGTACAAGTATGAATTCCATTGTATTCATAACTGCTACTATAATTATCTGAGTAACTGCGCAAAACCTTGATCTTATTCTGCTTATGACCCATACGAACATTAATATTTCAAATGAACCGATAACCTTAGTTGCGGTGAACGCGTAGTTTTCTCCAAGGATCCTGCCAACAATCTGCTGGTGGCGGGTAACGAATCCGAGTACTTTTGCAAACAAACCGTTAATTAGCCATACAAGCGAGATGAGCACTGTCAGAATTTTATGGAGAGTTGCCCGTTTCATTTAAGATCTGTAATTCTTAAGTACACCTTCGGCAAGCTCAATTACACGGGCTTTCAGCTCAGCTGGAGCTATGACCTTTACTCCTTCACCGCGTGTGACGATCCAACCCGCGATTTCATCGAGTGAATTCACAGTTGCAGTATATTCAATGGAACCATCAGGCATTTTGGTGAATGTTTCTGAATCTAGCAATTGCTTTGGCTTTAGCCTATCAGCCCAATATGAAGAGAACGAAAGTTTTATGGAATAAGTATCTTCACCAAGCCAGCTGCGGAACGAGTATTTAAAAACATCATCAATTTTTTCTTTTGATACAGGTTTAAATGTACGGGGTGAGCGTTTTGCGTGGAGAATTTTATTCATTAGGAACTGTTTTATCCTGCCATCATTAATCGTCAGCAGGCGCCAGTAATTATCTGTCTGGAAAATAAGCAGGGGAGATATTTCAAGATTTCGTTCATACACATCAGCATCTTTTTCATAATCAATTACAGCCATTGTATTTGTATCAATGCACATCTGCAGAACAACCATGTTGGCTAGCGCTTCTTCTTTAAGTCTGGTTACGAGCAGGGCTGTGGATTTTTCCACAAAGCTGCCTGATGATATTAATGCGGAGTATTGTTTTATCAGCTCGCGTGTTTTTTCCGGTGAGAGTTTTCCATCAACCCTTACGCCTCTTCCTTTGGCGGAGTGAATCAGTATTCCGGCAGCGCGGAGGTCATTAAGATCGCGTTTTATGGTAAGCTCTTCCACTTTGAAAAGCTGGGCAAAGTCACTGAGCGTCATACCTTCGTAGTTCTTACCGAGGCATAGACCCAGAATTTCGATCTGGCGCTTGAATTTTATTTTGAAGTCTAACATAGCATGTAAAATAACGGCAATTTTCGGGTAAATCACTGCTTAATTTTTGACATAAAATTATAAATCCCCCTTGTAAAGGGGGAAGTTATTTTTAACAACAGATAATCCAAAATTAGTCTTTAATGCATAACAACCAATAATTTTAGATGGGGATTTTTAGGGGAATTTAATCAATAATCCCCACCAATGATTTATGAGGGAGTTTATCAAGGTTTAATTGTGGAGTTTTTATTATTCGGAAATATAGTCCCCCTTTACAAGGGGGATTATTATTCAAAAATGCTGAAAAATAAAGATTTTCAGGGAACATAAAGATTTGTGAAAAAGTATCATCAGATGATACACATAGAGGAATTTTGGAATATATATTTGTGTGTCATTAAGAAAGGAGATAAAACAATGGTATCATTAAAGAATTTTGTAGAGGATTTAAGGGAAGAAAGACGCGAAGATAAAGAGCGCGGTTTAATGGCTTTTACTCTTCTGCTTACAGCATTTTTCCTTGCCTTAAGCATATGGGCAACAATATAAACAAAACTGAAAAATAAATAAGTTAAACTATATAACCATGAAGAACACAACATTAAATAATTCAGCTGCAAATAATACAGCATCTGTAAATGCTATCAGAATAAACCAGTCAGATGTTTTGGCGGCAAATATCTGCAGGAACCTGATAAAAGAGCTTATCATGCGCTCGGATAAATACAATGTATCAGCCGCAAAGTTCAACACACTGGTTAAAGCTTATTATACTCTTGAAAGCTTCCCTGTGAAGAAAATTACAGGCTACATTGATATATCAGCCAACACACATTTGCCGGGCGGCTCGCTGGATTACAGCTCATTTACAATTGGCGAGGATTATTTTGAGATATATACAGGCTTTATCAGCTACCAGGGCGGCGAGTGTGATGACAGCTCATGGGAAAAGATTTTTTCATCCAAGGATACTGAGCACAGGAAGAATCTTGTGAAGGCACTGGAGTGCTGGGCTGAGAGCTTTCTGCTTCATCTTGATGAGAACCCTGCAAGATCGCTGCTTATCATTGACCGCTCAGAGCTTGAAGGCGGCCAGGCAGTGCACACAGAAGTAAAACCGCAGCCGGTAATTTCTGCACCTGAATATGCTTACAGGCAGAAAAGAGATTACGAAGAAGTGCCGTTTTAAGCACAGTATAAAAAAGTTTTACATCCTTACTGCTTAATTAAGAGAAAGGACAGCTTCCCGCAAGGCTGTCCTTTTTTTTTGCGGGTGGATGTAAGGTCTATGCCTCGACAAGCTCCTAAAAGGCGTAGCGGGATGAGGCGTCTGGAAAAGTTTGGGATGAGTCTTAACGGCAGGCAAGCCTTGCCGCCTACATGAGTGATCAAAATTTTTTAATAAGGTGCAGGAACAAAAGAGGTATAAGGGGAGTAAACTATGTAACATTTAAAAATTAAGTATTATGGCACACGAAAATTTGTTTAAAATCCACATTCCGGACCCGTGTTTTGAGGACTGGGATAAAATGACACCAAATGAACAGGGTGCATTCTGCAAGGTTTGCTCAAAAACAGTGGTTGATTTTTCAAAGAAATCAGAAGATGAAATACAGATGTATATATCCGCTAACCTGGATAAGAAGATATGCGGCAGATTTAATGTCAGCCAATTAGAGCAGGAAACCGAAGAAGTACCAAAGCTGAAAATAAATATAGAAGAGCCGAAATATACATTTCCATCATACTTATTACCGGTAATGACACCGTTCAGGGTGAGCGCGCTTGCACTGATGTTATGCGCATCTGCAATGCTGAGCTCCTGCGGTAATTCAGGTTCATCAGCAGGTGATGATAAACCGCTGACGGGTGCCGTTGAGCTTGTGAATGATTCAGTACACAGACCAATTAACAATAATATTGATACAGCTGATGTGCCTGATATAAATAAAAATATTCAGGGCGGGATAAGCATAAAAGATGCGCAAAAGATGAACTGTAATACTGACAGCAGTAAAACAAATAATGATCTTAAACATGAAACAATAGGAAAGATAAGGGTTGAACCAAAGGTTGATACTCTAAAGACCGATACAACTGAAACCATGTTAAAAGGAGAGATTGCGCCACAGAAGAAAACGATGGGTATTATGATGAAAAAGCAGGAAGAGAAATAAAATATATTTAATGAATCAGGTTAAAAAAAAGCTCCCTCTGTTGGAGCTTTTTTTATTTATATTAACACACCCCGTCTCGCAAGGCGAGCCACCCCTCTCAAGAGGGGAATACATTTCAGGAAAACACACACCTCGACACCTACAGTTTTAGCGTAATTTTAGAGGGACTTTGGATTGGAGTTCATTTAACTGATTTTGGTACCACACATCAATACCTTTATCGCCTGAATTATCTATTCTTTGTTTGAGGAGCTCGATGAGATTGTATATTACAGCTTCATTGGTGTAAACAGGTGATATGTTCAGGAAGTTAAATACTATTTTGAAATCATTGCTGTTAAGTGCGGTTAGTGACTGCAGGAATGCGACGAGCGAACGTTCATTCATGAAATAATCCGGGATGGCGTTATCGGTGAATGTTATAAGTGAAAGATTGGGGTATTTCCTCAGATTTTCCGCCGCAACAAATCTAGCACCGTAATAATCATTGTTAAGCATATTAAGGAGGGTTTGTAAACCAAGCGGTGAGAGGTAATTGCCGAGTGCAAATGCGATATCTTTATTATAAATTTTCTTTTCGGAATTTTCTGCTGCAAGCTCGCTTAATCTCTTTGTTACCTTATCAATAAACTCCTTATCAGTTTTATCAAAATTTATTTTGCCAAGAGCGTTTATTGCAGAGGATCGTACCCGGTAGTTATCATCATAAGTAAGCTGTAACAGGTATTCTTTTGCTGAAGGGTCTTTGGTTTCGCCGAAGATATAGCACATCATGCTAAGCTCAGCCTGTGTGAAGACACCCTGTCCTAATGTATACAGCTTAAACCTTTCAAGCAGAACCTGCGCAATTGACCATTGAATCTTTAGTGCAAGCACACGGAATACCTGCACATCGCGGTGATCGGTAGTATTGAATTTTGTGATGATATACTTTGCTGTGTTGGAGCTGTCTTCAATAAGCTTTTTAAAGCCGTAATCCTGCCATAACGAAAAGCGCGGCTCGATGGTTTTTGCCATCATGAAATATTGTTCAGTTGAAAATGTTTCATTCAGGGGGTTACGACCTTTTGTTCCGGAAGTATCTGTACTTTTGTTTGTTTCCAGCGGGACTTTAAAATTATCGCCGCTTACCTGTTCCGGCAGATCGGTGAAAGTAAAATCACTGAACACACCCCAGTTTGAGGAATTTATAAATGTGCTGTCATATCCCGGCTGGGAATAGTAATCAGTTCCCGAGGCATCAAGAAAAACGCCGATGCTGCCATACTCCCGCCTTTGATTGCCATATCCGCGGGTGTTGGATGGGTACTTATTCAGGTAGCCGTCAGTTCCGCTTTCATCAATCAAAATGCCGATGCCATCAGCATTACCTGCACCCTGGGAGAGCGAGTAAGCGGAATAATTATCATTACCCTTAACATCCCAAAGCATGCCGAATCCAAAATCATGTCCGCAGCCCTGTGAAACGCCATCGGACTGGTAGAAATCCCACCCGTCATAATCCTTAAGCAAGCCAACAGCCAAGTGGATTCCCGCACCCTGTCCGTATTGGTATGAATTATACTTATCATGACCGCTCTTATCAACAATTGCGCCAAGTGAGTACCAATAAGCGCCGCCCTGCCCGAAAATATCAGTGTTATAAATATCGTTTCCTTCACCTTCAATAATTAATCCTATGCCTCCTGAGTAGAATGGCCTTAGACCCAAGCCATAACCCTGGCACATTGATACATAGTGATCATTGTACCTGCCGATATCGACTGAGCGCGAATCGACGAGGTACGAATCATTTCCTTTGTTATCAACAATTGCACCAACGCCTTCTGTCATTCCAAACCCTTGTGAGTATGAATTGGCGATATAGAAATCATTTCCTTCTCTATCTACCAGCAAACCAACGCCAAAACAGCCGGCACCAATAGAAAATGAAATTCCTTTATAGGTATCATTGCCTTTTTCATCGTAGAGCAGACCAAGTCCCCCAATTGCAGCGCCAAGGTTGCCGGAGCCTTTTGATTCATAGAAATCATCGCCTTCTTTATCGAAGATGAATGAGGAGGAGAATAAACCGCCGGCTAAGGCGAAGTCGCTTGATGTGGTATAGTAATCGTTGCCGGCAAGATCGATGATGCATTGACAACCCCCTCCTTCTAAGCCCCCATCTTTACCAAGGTGGGGACGATCTATGTTGTAAATATCATCGCCGCCGAGATCAATGATGAAATCGAATTTACCGGTGTATATGTTCTTGCCGGGTCCGCCTATTGCAATGCGGATGCCATTTTCATCTGAGTAGTAGTAAAAATCGCCCTGGACGTATTTGTTGTTGATACCATATAAATCTTCATTTTTTGTCATTTGAGGTGTTATTTCCTCGATTGTTTGAGCAAAGTATAAATTTGAAAATGAATTAGATCGTAAATTATTTGTGTTTAATAATTTTGATTCAGGGTTATATAATCGGTTTATTATCTCAATAACCCTTTTTGAATATTCTATAGATGAATCACGGCGCTGATTGTAAGTAAAAATATCAGATACATTTGGATAATCATCATCACCTTCATCAAAAATAGAAAGAAGATGTTTGTTTAAAAATATTATATCATTATTTGAAATAGTTTTATATTCATTTTCCTGTTTAATATTTCTTTTAAAAAGTTCTTTCTTAATAAATGCTGTAAAATCTTCCAAATCTTTAAATGCATAGTCTGTAAAAGTATCTTCGGAAACACTTTTTGCATAAGAAAGCAAATCGAATAATGCCCTTATTTGCTTGCCAAGCTCAATATTATTTAAGTAAGAGATACTATCCAGCCATGTCATGCTTCTTAATGGATTTGTCATCATATCTTTCACAAGCGGGAGGATGAGCTTTGATTCATTGGTCGGATTTTTTTCTGCTGCGGAGAAGAATTCGATAGGGATGGAAATATCTTCGCGGGTAAGTCCGCGGTTGCGGAGAGTTTGGTCAAGCAGTGAGTTAATGTCACGCTGTTGAGAATAAATGATTGAAGTTATACCGAAAAAAAGTATCAAAAGAAAAATTATCCGTTCCCAAACAGGTCCACCACAGGTGGATTGGGAACGAGGATTTTTTATGAATAATAACTTTTTCATTGAATAAATATAAATGATAGAGTGGATTAAAAGAATGAAGAATTGACCACCTCACCCTCCGACCCCTCTCCTAGAAGGAGAGGGAGAGCCATAATGCCAAAATAGTTTTCCCCCTCTCCACTAAGGAGAGGGGTGAGGGGGTGAGGTGTATCATATTTTAGACCACCCCTCAATCCGGCAAACGCCGGATTTCTTCCCCTCCTAAAAACACGAGGGGAGCTTATATAAATTTATACTTCGATTCCCATGCCGATAGCGGACGTAGCGCTTAGGATAACAAGGCAAATGAATAGTGGATCTTTGGCATTTGAGCTTTGACATTTTGCATTTTAAGTACATCTACTTATGAAACAAATTGTAAATTAAACGAGTATATAAATTAACATTACACAAGAGGTTTTAGACCATGAAACACACAAAAACATTAATTTTAGCGTTTATTCTGCCATTTATTGTGGCGCTGAATGCCTGCCAGCAGGCAAGTGATAAAAATTCAACCAGCCAGGAACAGCCAAATATCAATAATTATAAAACAGATGCCCCTTCCACCACAACCAGAGATTATGAACCCGCACCGCCAAAAGATGGTGACATAACCCGAAGCAACGATAAAACTACTGATGGCTTATTAAAACAGGTAAATTACCAGCAGCCGACTGAAAATACCAATACGCAGGATAAGCGGATGATAATTCGCTCAGGTACTATGAGCATTGAAAATGACAGTTTTGATGAAACCGAGGCAAAGGCTAAGGAAATTGCAAAGAATCTTGGCGGATTTATAACGAACTCCACTGCACAGGTAAACCAGAGCGGTAAGAAACAGGGAACACTTACAATACGCGTGCAGGCTGATAAATATGATGCGCTGCTTGCTGAGCTTTCAAAAACAGGTAAGGTAATGAACCAGAACATCACTGGGCGTGATGTAACAGAAGAATATGTTGATGCTGAAGCGAGATTAAAAACACAGAGAGAGCTTGAGGCAAGATTGCTCCAGCTTCTTTCGGAAAAAACAGCGAACTTAACTGCAGTGGTTGAAGTTGAGCAGAAGCTTGCATCGGTCAGAGAAAATATTGAAAAGACCGAAGGCAGGATGAGAATGCTGAAGGACCAGGCATCATACTCCACCATAACTTTAAGCATATATGAGCCCGCAATTTTAAATACATCTTCAGGCGGATTCTTTTATGAGCTTGAGCGCGGTTTCGAAAAGGGTTTGACAGGCTTTACTGCTGTGATAAGCGGGCTGATAACATTCATAGTTGCACTCTCACCGATACTTGCTATACTTGGTTTGATAGTATATGTGGTTATAAGGTATGTCAGGAAAAAGAAAGTTGTGAAAGCATAGTTTGTTTGCAGAGTTTATGACGTGAGATTCTGCAAAGTACATCAAACGGGGTAAAGAGATATTGTTTAAATGCAGCATCCCCAAAAAACAATATAGAACGCAAAAGGGAGATCGAAAGATCTCCCTGTTCTATATTAGAGAGAATGAATAAGTGTGAATTTTGTAATGGAAATAAATTATATAATTTTTTCAGATCACCCCTGCCGAAGGCAGGTATACCTTTCCCGCACTTTGTGCGGTCCACTCCTCCTTATCTAAGGAGGGGAGCTTTGATAATAATTTATGAAATTGATGATTGGTCTTTGCAGAGTTTTGGGTTATTATTGAGATCCTTCGTTCCTGCCTTTTGCAGTCTCTCAGGATTGGAGGTCTTTAACTACAATTGTCTTTGCCCAGTTATCGCCCATACGGCGGCGGTCTTTGTTTGAGCTGATGAGGATGAGTTCGATTAGGATCAGCGGGGCAAAATGAATTATTATTTCACGTTTAAATGAGCGCCAGCCGCCAATAGGCCTGCCGGTAGACACATCAACTACCTTTTGCTTTAGCAGCCTGCGTGCTATGCTTTTACCTCCAAACATATCACGTGAGTAGGAATAAACCGCACCAATTACAATGAACATTATCATTATAACCAGCAGAATAAAATAAGGTGCACCGTGTTTATGAGATTGTTCAGTAAATGCAACAAAGATGGAAGCGGGTAATGCTATTATCATTATCACCAGAGCCCTATCTATAATAAAGGCAAGTGCGCGTGAAAATACCGAGGGAAGCTCGCCATATTGAGAAGTATCGGCATTAGTTGTAAATTTTGTGGTAAATGGACCCATACCTGTCAGCTGGGTTTTAAGATTCGGTACATTTGAAAAGGGTCTGAGTATAAGTGAAACTATAAGACAGGGGATCAGACAAACAAGCAGTGTCAATAAAGCAGCAACTGCAGGGGGATAAGTATTGCTGCTATCGGTTAAGAGCTCTGCAAAAAAAGCATAAGGACCGGAAAAAGTGAACATAAATAAAAGCATTAGTAAAAAAGAAAAGAAAAGCATAGATATTCCGATAGTACGAAAAAGCCATAGAGGAATTATCTTATTGGAACTCATGGTACTCCCTTAGTTTATTTAAATATTATTACAGGTTTATACATGATTCATAAGGGAAATGTTTCAGCAGTTTCTCATTATATCATTTATATAAATATGTGTATACTATTTATTATATTTCTTTAAGTATTTTATGCTCTCAAGCAGCTGCTGTGCTTCCTTATATCTTTTATCACCGGGTTTTATCTGCTTTAAATGCCATGCAGCTTTATCATACTTTTTCTCACCTATATATTTTGCACCTATAATGTAATTATCCTCATCTGATAGAAGTGACGGGTCTGAATCCGGTTCAACTTCAGTAGGTTCAGTTGTTTCGGTGTTAGTGTTTTCTTTTGTAACGGTCTTTTGTTCAGTATCCCTTTTATCTGCAGTAAGTTCCTCGATCTTTTCTTTTACTGAGCCTGATTTCCCCATGAATAAAAAGACACCTGCTGAACCGAGTCCAATAAGTAAAAACATAAAGACAGCTATGAATATGATCTTTCCGCCGCCGCCTTTGCCCTGTGAGCCTGAACCCACAGACCTGAACGGGTTATCATAGAATGGTTTTATATATTGTCTGTAGTATTCCGGGTCGGCTGTCTGGTAATACTTAGCCAGCTCATCAAAATACTGCCTGCTGTTCTGCCAGTAAGATTCAAGATCCTGTTTTGAAGGTCCGTTTGTCATGATAATTGTAATTAAATGTAATTCAGCTGTTAAATTAAATAATTTTTCACAAAAATAATGCCCAAAATATCATTTAAAGAGCAAAGGAAAATCTTCGTCATAAATTAACCTTATTTAGTTAGTATATACCAAATTTTTTCCTATTGACATATGAAAAGTATTTATTATATTTGTACAGAGTTAAAGAAACACCAGTTCTTTATAAATTAATTCAAAATTTTGCAGCAGGAGTTAGCTAGGTAAGGGTGGCTAACGTTTTTAGTACGAACGCTCCCAGTGTTCCGAAAAAACCTGCTGCGTTTTTTTTGCCCAAAATTCAGAAATTTTGATATTTTTGCCGTTTTTTGGGCAAAAAAAATCCCGGCACATGCCGGGTGATATTTCATGTGTTAACGGGTAAATTCAGGATGCACTTGCAACACCGCCGCCATCAAGCTTTCTTGTTATCATTGCAGCAGCATCACCTACAGTTACAATTCCATTCTCATCTCCGGGCTCGTATCCAAGGTCAAAGCTGTCTTCAAGTTCAGTAATGTATTTTATGGTATCAGGTTTAGTGATAATACCAAGACTTACCAGTGTTGTATAATTATGGACATCGCCTACTGAAACCCCTGTATAATTGGCGGTGAAATCAATTACCTGCTGGTCAATTGAGTTTTGCATATTTTAAATCCTTTCTGTAATATAATTAAAAAGGCGAAACGATTTACATAAATATACAAATATTTATGCAAAAAATCAGTTTCGCCCTGTTAGATAGGGGGGCCGATAAAAATTTCCACAATCTTATTATATTTTATTCAGTTTTTCAAAATCTATTATTTCTTCAAGCATACCGTTGGAGTCACAGATCCTTAATTCAGCCTTTTGATTATTCAGCATTGTTTCTGCAAAATATAAAAGCATTAATTTATATTTTGCTTTTTTCACAACGTTGTTGGTTCCTTCTTTTCTTAGTATCCATCCGCTTAAACCAAAACCCGGCTCAAGGTAATACCTTATTTTTGCTGAATATTCTGAAGCTGATCTGAGTGCCATAATTATTTTTTATCCTTTTTAAAATCTGCCAAAGCTATAAAGTTTCTGATATAAAATTTCATGATAAACCCCCGTTATGTATTATACTAATATAATTTTAAAAGTATCTTTATGTAAAAGAAAAAAAACACTCAATGTCGAGTCGTATACTGAGAAATATACTTGATTTATGCAAAAATAACGGTATTTTACACTAATCTTGTCGAATAGCTATGGACCTGGAAGATTCCAAATTAACAGAATTACTTAAAACTTTAAATAAACAGGAATTTGAAAGACTGGAAAAATACGTTGATTCCCGTTATTTCAACACAAGTGAACAATTAAGTACACTTTATAAACTGCTAAAAAAGGATTACCCTGATTTCAAAACAATCAGCAAAGCTGCTATATTTACAGCATTTTATCCCGGGGAGGAATTTAAAGATAAAAAAGTAAGGGATCTTTTAAGCCGTATGGTGGATCTGGTTCAGAGTTTTCTGGGTCAGACCGAATTTGAAAAAAATAAATATATAGAGGATATTTATATCTTAAATCAGCTTCTGGAAAGGAATCTGAAAAGGCATTATAAGAGCCGTCTTAAAGAAGCTGAAAAAAACCTGAAAGAACAGGTAATCATAGATGAAGACCTGCTGCATGCTGAATATTCACTTACAAAATTTCAAAAGCTGTACCTGGATAGTTTTAACAGTTATTCTTATGATGATATTTCTTCAGAAGTGCTGCTTAATGAGTATGACCATTACCTGGATTATGTAATATATAATGTGCTACAGTATACCCTCATATTTTCTATAATGAGATATGCTGTAACAAATGAGATAAATATGGAGTTTTCAGATCATGTGATAGAATTCCTGGATAAGTATCCAAGGGATAAATACCCCGTAATATCTATCATCAGAAATGTATTAAGGCTTCAGAAAACAGAAAACGAAGAAGTGACAGATGATGACCTTAACTTATACAACTTGCTTATTGAACAATTGAATGAGTATAATGATACAATTAAACATGCTGATAAAAGATTGATCTATGTTTTCCTGGTAAATTATACAAGATTAAAATCACTTTCAGGTAACAAGTATTTTAAGTCAGAGCATTATAAAATGCAGAAATATTCTATTGAAAATGACCTTTATCCCAAATCAGGAAAGTATTTTAACGAAGCTTCATATGTTATTGTTGCATCCACCGCCCTGATAAATAAAGATTTCAAATGGGCAGAAGAATTCATAGAAAAATTTAAGCACGAGTTAAAAGATGAGGTCCGGGAAAATGCTTATACATTTTGTATGGCAAACTTAAAATACAGAACGGGATTTTATGACGAAGCGCTTAAATATCTGATCAAGGTTTCTATTGACGATATGTATTACCAGTTAAAGGTTAAGAATCTTCAGATAAAAATACATTATGAGCTTGGCAACTATGAAATGTGCAAAAGTGTAATTGATTCTTTCAGGCATTTTCTGGGCAGCGTAAAGCTCTTCCCGGAGTTTGTCAGGATAAGATTTGTTAACTATGTAAACCTGACAAGCAGGATGGTTAATATATGGCTTGGCGGGGACCCAAAGAATATGGTGGAAATAAATAAAGATATAATGGAAATACCCCAGGAAAAAGTTGAAAGCAAGTCATGGCTCATAGCACAGGCTGCAAAGATAAAGTATTGAAATAGATCGATTTTTGACTCGAATTATCCCTTATTTTTAATCTTGACTAATTAGTATAGATAGAGTATCTTTGGGTAATAAAAATCCAAATTTTAATCAATTTTTGCAATAAATAATGAGCACAGAACTGACAAATGTAGAAGAATTAGCCATACAGGATTATAAATATGGCTTTGAAACTGATATTGAAATGGATATAGTCCCCAAAGGGCTGAGTGAAGAAACTATAAAGATAATTTCTTTAAAGAAAAATGAACCGGAATGGATGCTTGAGTGGAGACTGAAGGCTTACAGGCACTGGCTTACAATTAAGCATGAGGACCAGCCGCATTGGGCTAATATATCTTACCCGGCTGTAGATTTCCAGGATATCATATATTACGCAGCACCAAAGAAAAAAGTTGAATTAAAATCACTTGATGAAGTTGACCCTGAACTATTAAAGACATTTGAAAAGCTGGGTATTTCTCTGCAGGAGCAAAAGCGCCTTTCAGGTGTTGCAGTTGATGCAGTGTTTGACAGTGTTTCAGTTGCTACTACATTCAAAGCAGAGCTCTCAAAGCTTGGTATAATTTTCTGCTCAATGTCAGAAGCAATCCAGGAGCATCCTGAGCTTGTGAAAAAGTATATCGGTTCAGTTGTACCATACACAGATAATTTTTATGCTGCGCTTAATTCCGCAGTGTTTACAGATGGTTCATTCTGTTACATACCAAAAGGCGTAAGATGTCCGATGGAGCTTTCAACTTATTTCCGTATCAATACGATCGGTACCGGGCAGTTTGAAAGAACTCTTTTAATTGCAGATGAAGGCGGTTATGTAAGCTACCTTGAAGGCTGTACGGCACCTATGAGAGATGAGAACCAGCTTCACGCAGCAGTTGTTGAGCTGATAGCCCTGGATGACGCTACAATAAAATACTCCACAGTACAGAACTGGTACCCGGGTGATAAAGAAGGCAAAGGCGGTATTTACAATTTTGTAACCAAGCGCGGTGCATGCAGAGGGAAGAACTCTAAAATTACATGGACCCAGGTAGAGACCGGTTCCGCAATAACATGGAAATATCCAAGCTGCATACTGCAGGGTGATAATTCAATTGGAGAGTTCTATTCCGTCGCTGTGACAAACAATCACCAGCAGGCTGATACAGGCACAAAGATGATACATCTTGGAAAGAACACAAAGAGTACAATAGTATCAAAAGGAATTTCCGCAGGCAAAAGCAATAACTCCTACCGAGGTTTGGTAAGGGTTCACAAGAAAGCTGAGAACGCAAGGAATTTTACGCAGTGTGATTCACTTTTAATTGGTGACAGGTGCGGCGCTCATACATTCCCCTACATTGAAGTTGGCAACGAATCAGCAAAAGTTGAGCATGAAGCAACAACATCAAAGATAGGTGAAGACCAGCTGTTCTACTTAAGGCAGCGCGGCATTGCACAGGAAGATGCTATAAACCTTATAGTGAACGGTTACTGCAAGGATGTATTCCGTGAGCTTCCTATGGAGTTTGCCGTGGAAGCGCAGAAGCTGCTTAGCATTTCTCTTGAAGGAAGCGTTGGGTAACAATTAGCAATGAGTAATGAGTAATAAGCAATGAACAAGAAGCAAAAATTGTAAGCAGCAATGAGTACGTTTAACATATGGGAACATATTATTTTAAAGGGCGAGTTTGCAGAAAGAAAGAAGATCCTTTCAGGCTTAACTGCAGAACAGGTAAATAAGAAACCCGTCCCGGGATTGCACTCAATTTACGAAGAGCTTTGGCACACTGAAAGATGGCAGCATATAGTAATTGATAATGATACAGAGCTTGATAAGAAATGGCAGTCAGATGAAAGTGAAATATTTCCTAAATCTGCTGCAACACAGGAAGAATGGGATAAGCTGGTTGAGCATTTTCTTGGTTTGCTTGATAAGATGATGGAGTTCACCGGTAACAAGGAACAGCTTAAAGCCGAACAGGAGCCGGGCTGGACACTTGAGGATGATGTTGATTCGCTTATTATGCATAATACATATCATTTGGGTAAGATAGTTGCCATAAGACAAATGATAAATGCATGGCCTCCAAAAGTATAAAATAAAAATAATTAAAATATAATCACAAAGGAATTTAAATTAATGTTAACAGTAAAAGACCTTTTTGTAAGGGTAGAAGATAAAGAGATTTTAAAAGGAATAAACCTTGAGGTAAATGCAGGTGAAGTTCATGCAATTATGGGACCCAACGGTTCAGGTAAAAGCACGCTTGCAAATGTAATTGCAGGCAAGGATGGCTATGAAGTAACAGGAGGCTCTGTTACTATGGATGGACATGATCTGCTGGATATGTCACCGGAAGAGCGTGCAAGAGAAGGTGTTTTTCTTGCTTTCCAGTACCCGGTTGAAATACCCGGGGTCAGCAATGCAACATTCCTGAAAACTGCGCTGAATGAAATAAGAAAACATAAAGGACTTGAAGAGCTTGATGCGATGAACTTCCTGAAGTTCATGCGCGAGAAAATGACGGTTGTTGGCATTGATGAAAAGCTTATCAACAGGCCTGTTAACCAGGGATTTTCAGGCGGCGAGAAGAAAAGGAATGAGATCTTCCAGCTGCAGATGCTGCAGCCCAAGCTTGCCATACTTGATGAAACTGATTCAGGCCTTGATATTGACGCGCTTAAAATTGTATCCAACGGCGTGAACCTTTTCCGCGGAAAAGATAATGCTGTTGTAGTTGTTACACATTACCAGAGACTGCTTGATTACATTGTGCCTGATTTTGTTCACGTACTTGTAAACGGCAGAATAGTTAAATCAGGCGGTAAGGATCTTGCGCTTGAGCTTGAAGAAAAAGGATATGACTGGGTAATTAACCCTGAAACAGAAACAGCCGCAGTATAAGAATAAGGAAATATGGAAAACATAAGAACAAAAGAACATTTTTTAGCTGAATTCAAAGCAAACGAAGAGAACATGAACGGTGAAGCGGCATCTGCCTTTCACCAGATAAGAAAAAGCGCTATTGCCAGGTTCGCTGAG
>CAZOAP010000017.1:21405-24220 GCA_964577645.1 uncultured Ignavibacteriales bacterium | reverse complement strand
ATAAGCCGTGTACTGGTTGCAATTCATAATGAACCGGAATCAGATTTTTAATATGAAAGAACCTAAAGTATTTTTAACAGCAAGGTGGCAGGATCTTATACTCATAACATATGATGTTGATCCCGCAATGCTGCAGCCGTATATACCTGAAGGATTAGAGCCTGATACAATTAATGGCAGGGGATTTGTAAGCCTTGTTGCATTTGATTTCCTTGATACAAAGGTTAAAGGTTTAAAGATACCATTCCATGTTAACTTTCCTGAAATTAACCTGAGAATTTATGTTAAGAATAAGGAGAAAAGAGGCGTGGTGTTTGTAAGGGAGTTTGTTCCTAAAACCGTTATTCCGCTGATAGCCAATACCATTTACAACGAAAATTATAAAGCAATAAAAATGAAAAGCTCAGTTGAAAAGAACGGGGCAATATTTATAAATCATACCATAGAAATTAATAAACAGGAATTCCATATAAACCTGCAGGCTGAAAATAAACCGTACCTGCCTCCTGCAGATTCCACAGAACATTTCTTCAAAGAACATGAATGGGGCTTCGGAACCTCAAAAGCGGGAAAACCATTAATATATAAAGTTGAACACCCGTTCTGGAATATATGCCCGATAAGGAAATATGAACATAATTTTGATTTTGGGGTTGTTTATGGCAAATACTGGGAATCTTTAAATAATAATGCTCCGTATAATATCACATATGCATTAGGCTCAGAAATTAAGGTTTTTGAAGGCCTGATCACAGAACCGTAAAATATAGCAGTATTCAATAACCCAATTTTAACATAATATTGTTATATTGCAAAAAAATTTAGAATCATCTCGTTAATTATTAACTAACCCGTTTTAAATTGTCTGTAAAGTATAATGAAACTCATATTAACGACCGCTTTACATTGTATTCAGTTAAGAACGGGAATACAAAGAATACTTTTGCTTCTGATGTAATTAACGGTTTGCAGCAAATACCAAAATCCCTGCCGCCAAAATATTTCTATGATAACACAGGCTCAGAGCTTTTTGAAAAAATTTGTGCAACCCCTGAGTATTACGTAACCCGCACAGAAGCATCAATACTTAAAGAACACTCTGCAGATATTGCAAAATATAACCCCGGTAAGAATTTAATTATTGAGCTTGGCAGCGGCAGCTCCATAAAAACCAGATATATCCTTAATTCATTCATTAAACAGGGTTCACCTGTTACTTATGTTCCAATTGATGTTTCGGAAATTCTGATACAAAGCGGCAATGAACTGCTCAGGGATTTTAAAGGGCTTTCACTAAAAGGCATAATAGGGGAATATGAAGAATCATTAATGCTTGCTTCTGAAATTTTTCATGAACCAAAGCTGGTTGTATTTCTGGGCTCAAGTATCGGTAATTTTGATCTTCAGCATGCAGGTGATTTCCTGAAGAAAGTTGCCGGCAGTATGAATAAAAATGACAGCCTTCTGATAGGATTTGATCTTGTAAAGGATGTAAACGTTCTGAATGCTGCTTATAATGATAATGAAGGTGTTACTGCGGAGTTTAATTTAAACCTGCTGAAAAGAATAAACAGTGAATTTGATTCCGATATTGATTTGAATAATTTTGAACATAAGGCTTACTTTAATCCTGTAAAGAGCAGGATTGAAATGCATTTAGTATCAAAGTGCAGCCAGGTATTCAGCTTAAACGGCTCCGGACCCATCAGCTTTAAAGAAAATGAAACCATTCACACAGAAAATTCCTATAAATTCACAGATAATATGATAAAGGACCTTTCAGATTTTGCAGGGCTTAGATTAACGAATGAATGGAAAGACCCAAACAACTACTTTGGACTGTGTTTGATGAATAAATTATAAATAAAATATGTATTATATTTGAATGCCGACAGTTCTTTTTAAGAATGGATGGAGATTTTTCTTTTTTGCTAATGAAGGGAATGAACCTATCCATATTCATGTTATGAAAGCAGAAAAATCATGTAAATATTTCTTAAATGAGGATCAAATTGAAATAAATCTAAGTACTCAAAGAAATATGAGGAATAAGGATATTAAGGAAGTAAAAGAAATTATTTTTGAGAATTTTAATTATATAGTAGAAACATGGAAAAAGTTTCACAAAGAAAAATAACACGCAGAGTAAGAAAAGAAAGTACAGCTGACTATCATAAAATTGAGTCTGTATTGTTTTCGGATTCTTATATGATAATTAGAGTAGACGATAAAGAATATAAATTTAAATTAAAAGATATTTCCAAAAAACTCCTAAATGCAAATGTTAAAGAAAGAGAAGCATATAAGGTAATTTGCTCAGGTTATGGCATAAGCTGGCCATTAATTGATGAAGATCTATCAATTGATGGATTAATAAAATCTCTATAAAACATTTATATTAAATCTCTATATTCCTAATTCCTAATTCTTAATTCCTAATTGTCCTTAGGCGTCCTTTGCACATCTGAATCCGCTTATAAGCCATCTTTCCTGTGTTTTAAAGAAATTCCGGTAAGTATTCCTTGTTGAATCCTTCGGCGTACCAAAAGAACCGCCGCGTAATACTTTCTGGTTAGTGAACCATTTATCGTTGTACTCCGCAAAACCTGACCTGAAGCCGGGGTATGCTGTGAATTCCGAGCCTGTCCATTCCCATGTATCGCCTATCATGCCGTAACAGCCATAATAACTCCTGCCCTGTTCATATGTAAATACATCTGCAGGTGACCATATTCTTGACTCAAGTAAATTGCATTTAAATTCATCTGGAGCTTCATCACCCCACGGGTAAAGCCTTTTTCTTCCTTTATCTTCA
>CAZOAP010000017.1:16565-21395 GCA_964577645.1 uncultured Ignavibacteriales bacterium | reverse complement strand
CCCTGGAAGCCGGCTGGAAACTTCATCCCAGCCGGCAGCTTTTTCCCACTCAGCTTCTGTTGGAAGCCTTTTTCCGGCCCATCTTGCAAAAGCATCAGCTTCAAAAAAGCTAACGTTGCTTACAGGCTCATTTGCAAAATTTTCAATGAATCGTTTTCCTTTGAAATCACATTTATACCAGCTTCCGTTATCATCGCACTCCCAGTAAATGGGTGCTGTGATCTTATTGCTGTTTACCCACTGCCAGCCTTCATCAAGCCAGAATTTAAAATTATTATAGCCGCCGTCTTTTATGAATTCAAGGTAATCACCGTTTGTGACCTGTGTATTATCTATCATGTAATCATTCAAATACACTTTATGCTGCGGCATTTCTATATCATATGCAAACTGGTCTTTCCATGAAAGAATATCAAATCCCAGTTCATAAATACCCCCCGGGATCTTAATCATTTCACGTTTATGTCCTTTACCGTTTGTGCCGGGTACTTTTTTAATTTCCTTTGGCTTGTACTGGTCCTGCAGCAAATGCTGAAAGTCATAAACCATAAGCTCCTGGTGCTGCCACTCATGGTTAAATGCCAGCATGAAATCTTTAAGTACATTCAGTTTCATCTCTGCTTTTTCAAAGAACCTGGAAACCTCACGGTTAATATAATTCCAGTAATCGATAGTTTCCTTAACAGTCGGCCTGGAAATTGTTCCTCTTCTGCTTTTATTAAAAGGCTTGCCGAAAGCCTGGTAATATGAATTAAGGTAATAGGAAAAATCCTGTTTATAAGGCTTATAATCCTTAAAGTATTTCTTCAGTAACTGGTCATAAAACCAGGTTACGTGTCCCAAATGCCAGCGGGGCGGACTCATAAAGCTTTCTGTCTGTACAACATAATCTTCAATTTCAAGCGGCTCACACAGCTCAATTGTCATTCTGCGCACTTTGCGGAATTGCGCGAATATTTTATCATTGCCAACGCCGCTTAAGGAGTTCTCAATATCATTAATATTCAGAACGCTGTTTTGATTTTCCATTTAAATATTTTATTTGTAGTTTTACAGGATTATTTTTAAATATATCTGTTCTTACAGATATTTAAAATTCAAATTGTACCGTATAAGATAATTCAATATTATTATCTGCTATAAAGTTCTGTAAATTTAAGTAAATTCTAATTTTCTATATATATTGAGCCTGATACAGTTTAAAAATGTTACTCACTATTACGGCACGCAGGCAGCTATAAATGATCTTTCTTTTGAGATAGAAGATTATAAGATAACTGCAATTATAGGTAAAAGCGGAAGCGGTAAATCAACCCTTCTGCAAATTATCAATGGCCTGATAAAACCTTCCAAAGGTGAGGTGATCGTATTCGGCAAACCGCTTGATTACAGTAAGATAAACCTAATACGTTTAAAAATAGGTTATTCGGTGCAGGGTACAGGACTTTTCCCTCATATGACCGTTTATAACAATATAGCTATGCTTGGAAAGATTACAGATGAATCCAAACATGATATAGAGCGAAGAATAGATACACTTATGAGCTTTGTTAACCTGCCGCCATCATTTAAGACAAAGTACCCCTACCAGCTCTCAGGCGGTGAACAGCAGCGTGTGGGTATTTGCCGCGCAATTATGCTTAACCCGCCAATTTTTTTGCTTGATGAAGCCTTTGCAGCTCTTGACCCCGAAACAAAGAACGAAATACATAACGAGCTGCTTGAAATGCAGAAAGCTGAACCGCGCACTATTGTTATTGTGACCCATGATATTAATGAAGCAATCAAGCTTGCCGATAATATCATGTTCATTGAAAACGGCCTTATAAAACAGTTTGCCTCAAAGCAGGAAGTTATGAATAATCCCTCAAGCAATTCTATCAGGGATTACATGGAAAGAAGGGGAGCATGAAAAAATATCTGCTGCTGC
Organism: uncultured Ignavibacteriales bacterium; assembly: GCA_964577645.1. Classification (GTDB taxonomy): domain Bacteria; phylum Bacteroidota; class Ignavibacteria; order Tepidaquicellales; family OLB5; genus OLB5. The sequence continues at coordinate 19,465 of CAZOAP010000017.1, read as the reverse complement.
TTCTTTTCTCTTCAATGATCTATTCACAAACTATAAGGGTCGGTGCCAAACACTTCAATGAATCATACATACTGGCAGAGATAATTTCACAGCTTTTGGAATCAAATGGCTATAAGGTTGAAAGGAATTTCAACCTTGGCGGAACACTTGTATGTTTTGAATCACTAAAAAATAACCAGATTGATGTTTACCCTGAATATACAGGAACCATCAGCGAAGCAATACTTAAGCTTGAAACAAAGACCGGAGTATTTGAGCTGAATGAAAAGCTGAAAAAAGAATACGGGCTTGAAATTTCAGGCAGTTTTGGATTTAATAATACTTATGCTTTTGCTCTAAAAAAGAAGACAGCCGAAAAATATAAGCTTAAGAATATTTCTGATCTTAAAGCCCATCCTGATATTAAAGCCGCAATGAGCTATGAGTTCATTAAGCGCAAAGACGGGTGGGAGAACCTGGCTGAGCTGTATCACATAAACATAAAACCTGTTGGTATCGATCACGGGCTTGCATACCAGTCACTTGATGATGAAAAAATAGAGCTGACTGATGTTTATTCAACTGACGGCGAGATAAGCAAATATGATCTTGTTATACTTAAAGATGATAAGAATTATTTTCCTTCTTATATGGGTGTTCCTTTTATGAGAGAGGCAATGGATACAAAAGCCAAAGACCTCGTCAGGCAGCTTGCAAATACTATTAACGACAGCTTAATGCGTGCGATGAATTCAAGGGTGCTGTATGAAAACAAGACCTTTGGAGAAGTTGCAAATGAATTCCTGAAGGCAAATAAATTTATAGGGCAGCAGACTGAATATAAAAAAACTTCCGCAGCAGATGAGATAATGCAAAAGACCCTTCGTCATTTACAGATTACATTCATATCACTGCTGATAGCAATACTTGTGGCATTCCCAATCGGTGTATTTCTTTCAGCTTTTCCGCTGCTTTCCAAGCCTGTTCTTTATGTTACCGGTTTATTGCAGACAATACCCTCAATTGCGCTCCTTGCTGTCATGATACCGCTTTTCGGTATAGGTATTGTACCTGCTGTAGTGGCATTATTTCTGTATGCACTTTTACCGATACTACGGAATACAACAATAGGCATTTACTCTGTTGACCCCGTAATTAAAAAAGTAGCTTCAGGGATGGGACTGACCTCCTGGCAGAAATTAAAATATGTAGAAATCCCAATGGCAATGCCCGCTATCTTTGCAGGTATCAAAACGGCAGCTGTAATTAATATTGGTACTGCTACGCTTGCTGCTTTTATTGGTGCCGGGGGATTGGGTGAGTTCATAGTGACAGGTCTTGCCTTAAATGATACTTCACTGATTTTAAAAGGAGCAATACCTGCTGCACTCCTTGCAATACTTGTTGAATTTTTATTTGAGATACTGGAACAGATATTTATTCCAAAACATTTAAAACAATAATTTTTATTTATGCAGGAAATTTATTTACTCGAGCATAACTATCCTGTTTATATTGCTGTATGGTTAGCCGTTACTTTATTTATTCTCTGGTTCTTTAAGTTTATGTACCGCAAGATGCGGGATACTGAAGACAGGCAGACAAAAAGCTCACTGTTTACAATTACAGTATTCATAGGCGTCCCGTTACTGCTTGCATCAGTGATTGTACCATTGGTTTTTATAATAGGTGATAAGAATATGGAAACTGCTTACCGTTTTATATGGATTGGTTTGATTGCTGTATTCCTTATATATTTTATTATAAAACAAAAAAGTCCGGCCAAAAAGTAATGATAGAAAGTGAAGATATACGTGTTTCAGTAAAAGCAATTATAGTCAATGATAACAAATTGCTCACAGCTAAAAAGCAGGATGATGATGGTTTTTTCTATACAATACCCGGCGGGGGACAAAACCACAGTGAAAATATAGAACAAGCTTTAGTAAGGGAGTGTCTTGAAGAAATTTCAGTTACTGTGAAAATGAAAAGACTGCTTTTTATCAGGGATTATATCGGTGAAAATCATGAATTCACGGACCATGCTAAAAGAAAAGTTCATCAAATTGAAATAATGTTTGAGGCTGATATATTGGACGGCATTCCTCAAAACGGCAGTGAGCCTGATACGGGGCAGCTTGGAGTGGAATGGTTACCGCTTGATAAGCTTGAAAATTACAGGCTGTATCCAAAAGCCTTGATAAAATATCTAAAGAATTTTAACGATATTACTGAAGGAATTTATCTTGGAGATGTAAATTAAAATTATAGTATACTCTTGCATTCTATTATTAATCAAACAAATTGTATTATATGAAATTTGCTTCGCGTCTAAATACTAAATATAAAGAATTCCTGATATACGGCGTTTCAATGGCTTTGGTTTTATTGCTGCTAAAGATACTGGAAGCACATTTCATTGTCTTTAATTACCGCCTCGATTTTTTTATCGGTGCAATTGCAATTGTGTTCACAGTAATGGGCGTCTGGTTGGCATTAAAGCTTGTAAAGCCTAAGATAGTGACCCAAATTGTCGAAAAGGAAGTTTACATAGAAAATCAGGAAAAAACCGAAATTGATCAAAAGCTAATTGCAGATCTTAGCCTAAGCAAACGTGAGCTTGATGTATTGAGCCTGATGGCCGAAGGATTAAGCAATGAGGAAATTGCCGGCAAGTTATTCATAAGCCTGAATACCGTTAAAACACACTCCTCAAATATATTTTTAAAGCTGGATGTAAAAAGAAGAACACAGGCAGTCCAAAAAGCTAAACGCATGAAAATCATAAATTAATGGCTAAACTTTAGTGTGAAAGTGATGAACGTTTTTCAAAATCACCCAAAAGTATGAATAGGAATTCCGTGGCAGGTGTTACTTTTGTGGGAAATTAATCAAAAAAAATATCATGAAAAAAAATAGTT
>CAZOAP010000017.1:9783-16555 GCA_964577645.1 uncultured Ignavibacteriales bacterium | reverse complement strand
ATCATCAGCACATTTATGGGAATATCAATGGCAATTATGTCATGCTCAAGCGGTGATTCTGATGGCGGTAAAAGCAGTATGATAATCGGCTTCAGTGCCATGGCTGTAGCATTTTCATTCATATTTGTCGGCATTAAGAATTTCCGTGATAAGAAAAATGGCGGTATTATTTCATTCAGTAAGGCATTTTTGCTTGGTTTTATGATAAGTTTTATTGCTTCTACATTATATGTCATAACATGGGGTGTGGAATTCCATTACTTCATGCCTGATTTCATTGATAAATATTCCGCTATACAGATAAAAGAACTTCAAAACAGCGGTCTTACGGGTCAGGCACTTGAAGAAGGAATTAAAAGTATTGAAACAACAAACTACAATTATAAGCACAATCCTTTTTTCTTTGCAATGTATACTTATGCTGAAATATTACCGGTTGGTATATTAATAACACTCATCAGCTCATTGATTTTACGAAGAAAAAAACCTGTTCCGGTTATACAGTAATTATTTTGTAAATAATAAAGCCTGTCCTTATTGAATTTGGGACAGGCTTTTATCTTTTATCCGAAATATCGCTCAAAATTTTCTAAGCTCACTTGTGCTAATGCTTTTAATGCCTTCCGGTGGATCTTCAACTGAATGAACAATTGCATTGAGTATATTTTCAAGTCTAACAGGATATAAATTTTTTTCGGTTGTGCTGAACGGGGGAATGAGCATGAATAGCCAGTATATGGGTAGTATCAAATAAGGCCAATAATGTCCCGGACCCAAAACGTACCATGGTTTAATGAATACAGCATTCATACCTGAATCAATTATTAATTTCTCACCCTGTTTTCTCACTGAAATAAATTCCTTCATCACGGGTGCAGGTTCAGCAACACTAAGATATATGAATTGTTTTATACCTGCATACTTTGCAGCCTTAACTGATTCCCTGATTGAAACCAGATCAATTTCATTGAATTCCTTTTCTTTACCGGGTCCGGGATGTGCAACGCCAATCAAATGAATAAACACGTCACTGCCTTTTACATTATCTTTAAATGTATTGCAATCCAGTGCATTTCCGTAAATAATATTGCAGACTTTGGGCAGTTTGCCTTCAGAGCCCGGTCTCACCAATGCATTAACAGAGTAACCTTTGGCAATCAGTAACGGAATAAGCCTCGAGCCAATATAGCCCGTACTGCCGGTTATGAAAATATTTTTATTATATTTTCTCATTGTATTACTATACGGAAATTTTAATAACTGAGTTTTTAATATAAAGGAATTTATATAAAATAAAAAAGCCCGTTTAAACGGGCTTTAAAATTAACTAACCATTTCCTTAAAGGTCTGGTCAAAAATCTTATGTTTTTTCTTTCCTATTTTTTCCTGAATCTGCATTAAGCCCTGTATAAGTGCATCAGGTCTTGGGGGGCAGCCTGCAACGTATACATCAACCGGCAGGAACTGGTCAATACCCTGTACAACTGAATAGCTTCTGTACATACCGCCTGAAGAAGTGCATGCACCCATAGCGATGCAGTATTTAGGCTCAGGCATCTGGTCCCATATTTTACGCACAACCCATGCCATTTTATATGTTACTGTTCCAGCAACGATCATCAGGTCAGATTGCCTTGGTGAAAAACGGAATACTTCACTTCCAAAGCGTGAAGCGTCATACCTTGCTGCAGCAAATGCCATCATCTCAATAGCGCAGCAGGATATACCCATAGGCATTGGCCAAACGGAATTTTTCTCAGCCCAGCCAAGAATATCACTTATCTTTGTTGTGAAGAAACCATCGTTTTGTAAACTTGAATTCAGATCAGACATATATAATTAACTCTCTATTAATTCCACTTTAATGCGCCTTTGCGGAGCATATAAAAATATCCTATCAGAAGCAATCCGATAAATACCAGCATTTCTACAAGCGCGTAAGTCATCATTGTTCCTGTAAAGCTCCTGAAAGTAACTGCCCATGGGTACATGAATACTATTTCAATATCAAACAGTATAAAAAGCATTGTAACCATATAATACTTAACAGAAAACTTGGAGTGCGCAGTTCCATAAGGCTCAACACCGCTTTCATAAGTAGAAAGTTTTTCGGCGTTTGGTTTCCTTGGACCCAGGATCCTTGAAACAATTATATTTATTATGGCAAAAGCTACCGCTCCGGCCATCATCAGTAATATTGGTACGTAGGTTTCTAACATAATATGCAAAAATAGCAAAATATTAAGATTATTCAAAATAAAAAAGAATGGGCTATAATATAAGGCTTATTATATCCCATTCTCATGTTTAGGTTCGGAAAAACCTGTATTTTATTAAGATTTAACCTGTTACTTTCATCATGTCAGAAATTTTCTTAAGCATTTCCTTTATTAAAACAGACTCTTTACTTTCCTTTATCAGCTGCAATGCTTCGCTGATGATCTGTTTTTTCCGCGGAGTCATCACCATTGACTCAGCTTCCAGTTTATTCATAACATTTGGTATCTCATTAACGCTGTATTTATCCCAGTTGCTGCCTGATATTCGCGGGTGACCTATGAAAAAATCAACAGGAGCAATATTATTAACATTCAATGCCCACTCTTCAATATCATTTGCAAAATCAGTGAAGAGTTCCATCATAAGATCCTCATCCATTTCTGCATCAAATCCCTTTTTGCGTTTTTTCATATAGTACATAATTATTCCATCTTCATCAGTTATTGAGTAATTCATCATCATCTTATCTGACCATAAAAAGCTGCCGCTTAAAATTTTTGGAGTTAACTTTTCTATTTTCTTAACTATTTGTTCGTTTACTGTTTCTTTAAAACTGAAGATAAAATATTTTTCTCCCTGGAATGAATAAATATCAATGGGCTTACCATGATTAATAAAAATAAACGGGAATACTTCTGCTTCTTCCATAATTATTCAGCAAAAAATTATTTTATTATTGACATTTTTTTAGTTTCAGTAAATTCACCTGCAGTAAGTTTGTAAAAATATATGCCTGAGCAATAATTTTCAGCATTAAAGCTGACTGAGTGAAGGCCTGCTTCCTTCGTTCCGTTAAACAATACTCCAACTTCCATACCAAGCTCATTATAAACAGCTAACTTTACATTTTCACTCTTTGGCAGGCCAAAATTAATTGAAGTAACCGGATTGAACGGGTTAGGGTAATTCTGCTCCAGGTAATATGATGATGGTATTTCTGTGTTTGAATTTATACCTGTCGGAATGGTATATGTGATAGTAAGCTTGGGTCTTTTAAGAACATCGGGTCTTTGCGGCTGCCTGTAATAAATATGAACATTGATATCATCAACCTGTAATTTAAAGCCATGGTTGCTGACTGGATTTGTTATCCAGTTTTGCACTACTGTAAGATCTAGTGGGATGTTATAAGTTACCTCGCCATTCGAGGGCATAATGCTGCTATCAGGCGGTGAATAGAAATATTTATTTGCTATTAAATCTGTTCCTTCGCCGGTTCCGCCGGGTGCGCTCCATGGTGTGCCGGGCATTCTGCGCTCCCACCCAACAGGTGAGTTACCCTGGCCCCCGTTAGTATCGTTAATAGTACCAGTCCAGTCAACGTTTAAATACCTGCCTTTTACCCTGGAGCTTGGCATTTCCCACATAACATGTGTTAAGGTCAATACAGCAGCAGTAACAACTGCATTTGTGGGAATATTCAGGTTATCAAATCTTAATAATGGTGAAATATCGTAACCAAATCCGGGTCTGCCGTGCAGTTTGCCAATACACCAGTCATTATTGCCGTCACCAAATGTTGTGCCGTTATTGCCCGGTACAAGGTTCAGGTCAGATATATCCACAGACTTGCATCCGGTATACCCGTTAACACCCTGCTGGTATGAAACAATTACAGGCTGTGAATTTATTAAAGATGTAATGAGTACAAAGAAAACTATTACAGATCTTTTCATAATATTATTTGGTTAGATTAATTATTATTTACAAAGCAAAATTAATCCTAACCTGTATAAGATTACAAAGAAGTATATTTTTCAGTTGTTTAAATAATAATTTATTAAGAAGGGTATAATTTGAACAATCGTTTTTTAAACAATTAATTTACAATGGGTTGTTTAAGGAAACTTTTTCGATATTTTTAACACTTTCTTAAATAGAAAACTTTATTAATTTGTTTGAATCATTTAATCAATGAACAGTAAATACATCATGAAATTAAAGTTTTTATACCATCTTCACAGTAATTTGTGTTTTTAAAATGCATTGATCATCATTTATAAAAATCCTCTATTATATCCTTATGCTTTTCTTCAATTACTTTACGTTTAAGCTTAAGTGTTGGTGTCAGCTCACCGCTTTCTATTGTGAACGGTTTATTCAGAAGTGCAAACTTCCTTACGCGCTCATACTTTGCAATATGTTTTTGCAGAACGTCAATTTCTGATTCAAAGAAATTATGGATTATATCATTATCTGTCAGCTCGCTCAGATCATTGTACTTAATGTTCAGTTTCCCTGCAAGCTCTTCAAGCTTATCACTGTTCGGAACGATCATTGCTGTTACAAAGTGCCGTTCATCTGATGCAAATGATATTGCCTGCTCTATGTATTCTGAGCGCTCCAGGTTCTCTTCAATGTGAGTTAACGATATGTACTTACCACCGGCCGTTTTTATCAGAGTTTTCTTCCTGTCAGTAATTTTGATATTGCCATCCTTATCTATCACACCAATATCACCAGTATGCAGCCAGCTCTCAATTATCATTTCATTTGTTTCCTTTTCGTTATGATAGTAGCCAAGCATAACATTATCACCCCTTACGAGTATTTCTCCATCACCGGCAATTTTAACTTCAACGTTAACCAAAGGGGGACCCACTGTCCCGAATTTATTTTTATCAACACGGTTAACTGATATCACCGGTGAAGCTTCAGTCATACCGTAACCCTGCAGAATTAAAAGCCCGATTGAATCAAAGAATTCCGCAACTTCTTTATTCAGGGCTGAGCCACCTGAAATAAAGAATTTGATCTCGCCTCCGGTGCGTTTTCTAATTTCTGAAAATACTTTCCTGTCGGCTATCTTCCACAGGAAATTATTCTTATTCTCCCTGAACTTCATTCCTATCTTAAGTGCATTTTTTGTCACAGCACGCTTAACGCCGGGCATCTGTTCAATGTTCTTTAATACACGCTGCTGTATCCTGTTAAATAATATTGGTACAGCTAAAATAAGTGTAGGCTTAACTTCAGCCATTTGTGATGCAAGTGTATCTATATTTTTGGCATAATACAGCGAGCATCCTACTGAAAGAGGCAGGTAATAACCTGCAGTACGCTCATATGTATGCGCAAGCGGGAGGAATGATAAAAACCTGTCTTCGGGTACTACAGGAAATGAATCGAGGCATTGCTGAATATTAGCGAGAATATTCCTGTGTGAAAGGCATACTCCTTTAGGCGTACCGGTTGTGCCAGAAGTATAAATGATGGTCAGCAGGTCATCACTTTTTTGATTTTGTGAACATTCTGTAAAATATTCATCAGCAAGTGCTTCGCTGTATGCGTATTTTTCTTCCAGCAGTTCGCCGTATATGAGCTCTTCAAAACTTATGATGTTTTCTGAGGTATGGTCAGTCTTGTTGAATGTAATGATCTTTTTAAGGTCCGGCAGCTCACTGAAAACAGCAGCAACTTTATCGGCCATCAGCCTGGTTGATACAAAGCACAGCCTGCTTTTTGAGTGTGCTAAAATGAATTTTATCTGCTCCGATGTCATTGTAGGGTAAACAGGTACTGTAACAATTTGTTTTGATATACATGCAAAATCAGCAACCGCCCATTCAAATCTCGTTTCAGAAATTATTGCTGCCGTTTCATAGGGCTTTATTCCAAACTGTTCTATTGCCCGAGCCAGGAGGTATACAAGCTCTTTAAGCTTGCTGCCGTTTATATTTTTGTATTCAGAGGTTTTATTTCCCTGTGAATCATCCTTCCAGAATATTGCGCCTTTATCACCGTATCTTTTGCAGGCTTTAATAAAAAACTCAGTAAAATTCCCGTAGTCCAGTTCCATAAATGATTTTATTATTCCACAAAATTACAAAGAATTTGGATTAAAAAGTTTAGTAAAATTGGTTTATAAGTATTTCATTTGCTGTTTCTGAAGCATTTTTTTATTCATCCTCAATCCAAAACAAACAGGAAAATATTTCCACTTATTATTGCAGGTATGCTATTGCCTATATAATTGAATAAGTTTAATTTGCGCATTATTATTTAATCATTCAGGAGGCAGTAATGAGGGTCATAGTATTTCTGTTATTTATCTTTTCTCTCAATACATTTTCGCAGGTAGTTAATATCGAGTCCAGAAGGATGCGAACAGATACGACCGGGTGGACAGGGGAGGCTGAGGCAAGCTTTCAGTTTTCCAAAGCAGTTGATGAAATATTTGACCTGGGAGGAAAGATACATTTCCAGTACAAAGGTATTAATGACCTCTGGCTATTCCTCACTGAAATGAGAATAATAAAAGGTGCAGGTACACAATTTGTTAATTCCGGTTTTGCGCATATAAGGTATAACAGGAAATTAACCAAAAGCCTGTTGAGGTGGGAAGTGTTCACCCAGTACCAGTACAATAAAGCACTAGAAGTAGGGCAGAGAGTACTTGCAGGTATCGGTCCCCGTTTAAAGCTTTATGATTCAGATAAATTCCGTGCATATGTTGCTTCACTTTACATGTATGAATACCAGGAATCGGTTG
>CAZOAP010000017.1:0-9773 GCA_964577645.1 uncultured Ignavibacteriales bacterium | reverse complement strand
AAAAACTATTATTGAGCGGAATCACCGTACAAGCAGTTATTTAACATTTACACTGGAGCTTGACAGGGTTGAGTTCAGTAATACTATATACTACCAGCCCAATATGCGTGAGCTTAAAGATTACCGAATATTAACTCAATCAGACCTAATGTTTAAAATATTCTATAACCTGAAATTCAAAACAGGATTCAACTACAGGTTTGATTCCAGGCCATTCCCGGGAGTGCCAAAGACCACATATTATTTAACAAACGGTTTGGTATTTGAATTCTAGAGATATTTTTAGTTTTGATATTCACAGATATTTTTAAATACATTTTGAAAATTTAAAAAGCACTGTTTAAGGTGCTTTTTTTATTATATAAATATTGTTGTATATTGTGTAATTATTAATAATATTTGCAGTTAATAAATTTACAGTAAAAGTTTAATAAATATTTTATAATATTCATTCATGCGCAAACTTGCAGCAATAATGTTCTCAGATATGGCCGGCTATACTGCAATGATGCAGCAGAACGAAAGACTTGCAAAGGATAAACGGCGGAAATTAAAGGAAGTGCTTGAAGCTGCTGTGCCTGCGTTTAACGGTGAAATTCTGCAATACTATGGTGATGGTGCTTTAAGCATTTTCAGCAGCGCTATTGATTCAGTTAAATGCGCAGTCAAAATTCAGCAAGCCTTACAGCAGGAACCCAGGGTAGAGCTGCGTATCGGACTTCACCAGGGTGATATTTCAATAGAAGATGAAACTATTTTCGGTGATGGGGTTAACATTGCTTCAAGGATTGAGTCACTTGCTGTAACCGGCTCAATATTTATTTCTGAAAAAGTTTATGATGAGATAAAGAACCAGGATGACCTGCCTGCAAAGGAAATGGGTTACTTTGAGTTAAAGAATGTAATAAAACCTGTTAAAATATTTGTCCTTGATATCCCGGGGCTTATAGTGCCTTCAAGGGAACTGCTGAAAGGAAAAACAAAACAGCCTGCAAACAGAATTGCTGTTCTGCCGTTTGTGAACATGAGCGCTGACCCTGAAAATGAATACTTCAGTGACGGCATTACCGAAGAGCTGCTTAATGCCTTTACAAAAGTTGAGGGACTCCAGGTGATTTCAAGAACCTCGGCCTTTGCATTTAAAGGCAAAAATACGGATGTACGTGATATTGGTATTCAGCTTAATGTGGACAGGATACTGGAAGGCAGTGTACGAAAAGCCGGAAACCGTGTGCGTATAACGGCTCAGCTTATAAATGCCGCTGACGGGTATCATATCTGGAGCGAAAATTTTGACCGTAATTTAACGGATATATTTGAAGTTCAGGATGAGATAAGCAGTATCATTGTGAATAAATGCCGCGGCAACTTAACAGCAAAGGAACATGAAGATAAGCTTGTTAAAGTACCAACACAAAACCTTGATGCATATACACTGTTCCTGAAAGGCTTACATTACTACAATAAGCTGACACCAAAAAATATAAAGAAAGCTCTGGAATTTTTTGAGGAAGCAATTACGATCGAGCCGGGCTACGCCTATGCATATGCAATGGCTGCCGAAGCATATGCTTACCTTGGTTCAACCGGACAGATACTTCCCGACGATGCATTTGCAATTGTTCATAAATACAGCGATAAAGCAATACAGCTGGATAGCTCACTTTCAGCAGGTTATGCAGCAAAGGGCTCAGCATATTTGCTGTATGATTGGAAATGGAAAGAAGCATATGAATCATTATTAAAGGCAATTGAGCTTAACCCAGCTGCTACTGATGCACACCAGCTTCTTTCTTTCTACTATCTTATAACAGGCAGGAAGAGTGATGCTGTGGATATAATGGAAAAAGCACGCGAGGTAGACCCGCTTTCACCAATTGTAAATAAATCACTTGTGGATGCTTACCTTGTTGCCGGCAGAACTGATGATGCACTAAAACAGGTTGAAGTACTGCTTGATATGTATCCGCAGATGCGTATTGCTTTGGAATTAAAGGGATGGTGTTGCGGTGCAAAGGGTGACTGGAAGAAGGCAGCTGAAATTTTTGAGGAAGTCCGCCTGCTGGTAAAGCATCCGTTAAAAGGATTCACACCGCTTGGCTGTGCTTATGCCAATTCAGGTGAAACAGAAAAAGCTATGGAATGCATCCGTAAAATAGAAGAGTGGCAGGCAACTGACCCCGGGGTTGTTGTTGATGCTGATCTTGCTATGATTTGGATATCGCTGGGTGATATGGACAGGGCTTTTTATCATTTGTTCCGTTGTGTGGATAAAAGGATAGGTCCCGCTGCGATGATAATTGAACACCCTGCATTCAAAGTACCGCACGATGACCCGAGGTTTTTTGAGTTAAAGAAGAAATTGAATTTAGCTGAGAATGTATGATGTTTTTTTTGCGAGGAGCCCTGATTGATTAATGGCATTTCCAAAAAATTACTTTTTCTAATTTCTTACTTGCATTTTTTAAAATATACCTTATATTTGCTAATAACGTTAACAATTTCATTGAAAATCTCACAATAACAACCTAATTTAGCCTATCGAACTTTCTACATATCGTTTTTAAACTAAAAATCCACAGTTTGCACAAAATAAAATATTTTTTCATTCCGCTTATTCTCGGGATTATTATGTATTCCTGCGAAAAGGACGATAATTCTGTTATTGATCCTGTACTGCATTTCCCGCTGATCACTTCAAGTTATTACACACCACAGATTATAAATTCTGATACAGTTGGTGTTCTGGCTGGGGCAACAGTTGAATCAATTGACGCTGTTGAAAAAGTAGAAGTTAAATTCTATGATTATTCTACAAATGTACTTGTCACTGCGCTTTTGAAGGATGACGGCGTTTACCCTGATACTGCAGCCGGTGACAGTAAATATACCGGTTTTGTAAATTATGTATTTGATTGCCGCCAGGTTGGAGCTCATAAAATTGAATTCCTTGCAACTAGTACAGCTGGGTTAACAAGTAATCCTATACAGAATACAGTAAATATCATCAGGTCACCAAATCAGCCGCCAATAACATCAAATATTGTGATTGTGCCAGATAGTATTCAGGTTAATACCCCGGCATTTTTTATTTTTATGATAACAGCTATTGATCCAAACGGGCCTTGTGATATTGCAAAAGTATTTTATACAGGTTTCAGGCCAAATGGAGTTCCGCTATCAACATCAGTTGAATTATTTGATGACGGAAGCTGCTGTCCTATTGGCAACTCAACTGCAACAAGCGGTGATACAACAGCAAATGACAGTAAATTCACCAGAAGTACATTTGGAGCACCAACAGAAACAGGTTATTACAGGTATTTCCTGAAAGCTGTTGACCGAACAGGAGATACCAGCAATATTTTAACTGATTCCATTTATGTTTATTAAAATATTTGAAATGAAAAAATTCCTCATAATATTATTACTTGCAGCAGTTAAATTAAGCTTTACTCAAATGCTGCCCAATGATTTTAAAATATCTAACGATATATATAAAAATTTAAAGCCAGAGCAAAATTCAAATAAACCAAACAAACTCATAGGCAGGTTCACTGCTGCACCAACTACATCACAGACAATTATTTCAAATTTTATTACTGATATTATTACAGTAAGTAATCCTAACGGTGATACTATTTGGTTCGGTACCGGTAAAGGTATATCGCGTACAACGAACCGCGGATTAACTTTCCAGAATTATTACGGAACTGAACCGTTCAGGGATGATGATGTATCCGGACTTGCTGTCTACAAAAATTGGGTAGTAGTTTCTACGGCTTATTCACAAAAAATTGGAGATTCATATGTACCGACCGGAACAGGTATAAAAGTATCTTCAGATTACGGCACAACATGGTCTTCTTATCCGCAGCCTATGGATGGGCTTGGTGATTCTGTAATTCAATATGGTATCAGTACTATCAGGGCTTTACCTGTAGTTGTTGATGAATTCAACCTTTCGTACGATATTGCAATTACTAAGAAAAATAATTCATCTGATTCACTTGTTTTCTGGATAACATCATGGGCAGGCGGTACGCGTAAATCAACCGATTTTGGTGCTACATGGCAGCGAGTATTATTGCCGCCCGATGCTTTCAATACAATTACACCAACAGGCGGTCCCTATAATTTTGAGCTTAACCCGCGTGACCCGCCGCAGGGAAATAATAACCATAAAGGATTTTCTGTTACCGCTGAAAATGATTCAACAATATATGTTGGCACAGCTAACGGCATTAACAGGTCAAGTGACTGGGGTGTAAGCTGGAAAAAATATAACTATGATTCAACTGGCTCAGGTACAGGCGTATCAGGTGATTTTGTTGTTGGACTTGACGTTCAGCGCTATGGTAACCATACAATAATATGGGGTGCAACCAATACTACCAAGCCGGGTGAGTTTTCTGCATTCAGCTTTTCATCCAATGGCGGCCTAACATGGGGTAACACTCTGGAAGGCGCATTTACACATAACGTTGGTTTTAAGGATTCAATTGTCTACGGTGCAACTGATAATGGTATATGGAGAAGTTATTTCACCCCGCCAAACTTCAGCTGGTCACGTCCTTCAATAATATATGATGAAGAGCTCCGCGACCAGATAAGAACAGATCTTTTTTACGCCGTTGATTCGCAGGGTGATTCAGTTTGGGTCGGCTCAGGTGATGGTCTTGCAAGAACTACAGATACATTAACTAGTCCCTGGGTTGGCAAATGGAAAATTTTCCGCGCTTACCAGAACATCACTGCAACAAACGAATCATACTCAGCACCTAACCCGTTTTCACCTGATGATGAAGTATGCAGGATATATTTTAAGACAGGCAAAGTTTCATCAAGTGTTACTGTAAAGGTCTTTGATTTTGCAATGTTCCCTATAAGAACAGTTGTGCAGAATGCACAGCGCAATACTCCTGATGTATTGTGGGTAACATGGGACGGAAAGCGCGATGACGGCACACAGGTAGCAAACGGTGTTTATTTCTACCGCATACAGGTAGATAAAGATGAAGCAGTTTGGGGCAAAATTCTGGTTTTACAATAAAGTTAGATCTTAACAAATAACCCGGAGGGTAAGCAAATAAATATTACGGCTTTTTTCTAACCTAATAAAGGAGAAGCCATGAAAACCTTTGGTTTGGCAGTAGTTTTATCGTTCTTTCTAATTAGTTTCTCTGGATCACAGACTATAATAAAAGATTCCGTTAGCAGGCTTTATATTAAAGGCGGATTTGAACGTTCATTCCGCACATATACAGGACCTTTAACAGATGATGTTAACGGCTTGAAAAGGCGAAGTTTCAGTACGGAATCGTGGATAGGTTCTTTTAGCGGTGGTTTGGGAGTAAAGTTAAATAACTGGATGAATCTTGAATTCATCTATGAGCATATCAGCGGAATAAATTATTTTGATATGCACAGGGTGTACATGGGAGTGCTTCCATCATCACGGGATTATAACAGCTATACTTACACTGATTTTACCTCAAATGAGTTTTCGCTAAGAGATTTAATTTTTGTGAATAAGGATAGAAGAGAGAACCCGCTGTATCTTGTTACCGGCTTGACATTTTCTTTTCAGCCTGTACACACAAAATTTATTGATGAATTTGATGACAGGTCTGTAACTACAGTTAATTCTTTTAACCAGATATCACTTGGCCCGGTTGCCGGGCTTGGCGTTTTGCTTGATTTTGGAGCACTAAGCTTAACTGCTGAAGTAAATTTTGGAGGTAAAATCTCTTTAAATAGAAGAAGATTTTCTGAGACATCATTTAGTATAAATATTTCACCTGTTTTGAAATTTTAAAATGAAAACAACAAATAAAATTATGATCTTCATGCTCTGCTTTATCAGCTTATTCTGCTCTATGAAAAGCGGTGATATTGACTATAATAAATCAGTAAAATTTTCAAAAGGAGAGCAGCTTATGTTCCCTGATTTTAAGCTGGAATTTAAAGGTACAAGGGATGAGAAAAAAGAATTCCCTAATGGCAACAGCCTGAATTTCAGATTTTATGATTTTACAGTTTCAAATGATAAAACAAGTAAAAATATCAGCTGGTCGTCGGGGACAGGTGATATTGCTCCCCAGCAATTTGAGTTTGAAGGCAAAGAATATCAGCTTGAGCTTTCCTATTCAGAAAAGCTGAAAACAAAATTAAGTGAAAACGAACTAGTCATAGTAAAAAAGTAATCAACTAATGAGATATATCAAAATAATATTGCTCCTTTCAGTTCTAAGCATCAGTTCATACTCGCAGCTTGGCGGTTTGCCCGGTGCATTTACACGCATGGGATTCAATGCCCGCGGTATTTCCATGGGTAATGCTATGACATCAGTTACCACAGGTGATGTTAACGGGTTTTATAATCCTGCTGCTTCATCTTTCCAGCATGAGCATCTTATCAATGCAAGCTATTCATTCCTTTCACTGGATAGAAGCCTGAACTTTGTAAGCTATACCAAGAACTTTAAGCTGCCAAAACAGACTGAAGGCGGTGCAGGTATTACTTTTTCATGGATAAACTCCGGTGTAGGCAAAATTGACGGCAGGGATATTGACGGCTTTTCTATTGGTGAGCTTTCTACCAGCGAAAACCAGTTCCTCTTTGCTCCATCGATCATGGTATCTGATAAAATTTCTCTCGGAGTCGGTTTCAAGCTTTATTACTCAAAGCTTTACGAAGGTGTATCCGCTACTTCATTCGGGTTCGATCTTGGCGGCATATTTAAAGTGAACGATAAAATAAACGTTGGTGTTACAGTTAAAGATATAAATTCCAAGTATGAATGGAATACCATTGATCTATACGGCCAGACAGGTAACCAGACAAAGGAAAAATTCCCGAGACTCTTTACACTTGGTGTTTCTTACCAGCTGCCAAAGAACTTTGGATTAGTATCCCTAGATTATGAAACAAGCAATAAGAGATCAAATATTCTGCGGATTGGTGCTGAAATAAGCCCTGTAAAAGATATTAATTTCCGCGCCGGTATTGATAGGTTCGATCTGAGTGTTGATGATAAAATTGGCGGTGCACGTGCAATGTTCGGTATCGGTTACCAGAGGTCATTTACTAACTACATAATCGGAATTGATTATTCATTTGTTATCGAGCCGTATACACACAATCCATTCCAGACAATTACGGCTGTTTTTAAGCTTAAATAATACCTATTTTTGTAAACTGAATTTAAAATCATATATATAATTTGCTGAAATCGATATTTAAATTTTCAATATTAATATTAATTGCTGTCACATCGTTAAAAGCGCAGAATGACGGCGCAGGCAATACCGGGCTTGCTTTTTTGAAGCTTGGTGTAACCTCCCGCGCAGTATCAATGGGTGAGGCTGTTGTTTCAAGCTCTAACGATGCCTCGGCAACAAATTATAACCCTGCTTCATTATTCGGCGGAACGAACGGAAACCTTGTATTTACTCATAACGAGCAGGTACTAGGAGTAAGGACAGAATTTTTTGCAGGCAAAGTAAAATTTTCCAGGCTTGCCCTTGGCTTCAGTCTTAACAATACTTCTGTTGATAAGATACAGGTGCGTGAAATTCCCGGGGAATCATTGGGTGAGTTCACTGCACAAAACCTGGCTATCGGACTCTCACTTGGTTATAAGCTAAATGAAAATCTTTCCCTTGGTATGACAGGCAAGTTCCTTTTTGAGAAGATCTATATCGATAATGCAAGCGGTATAGCACTTGATCTTGGCGGCCTTTATGTAAAAGATAAGTTATCACTTGGGATTGCAATCACAAATCTTGGTTCTATGAGCGTACTTAAGAATGAAGCTACAAAGCTTCCTTCTGCAGTCAGGCTCGGCGGCTCATATAATTTTGATCTTAATAGCATCAGCTCAAAGCTTACTGTTGGTGTAGATGGCTATAAAGTATTTGATGGCGGAAAATTCCATGCAAATACAGGCGCTGAGCTGCTATATAAGGAATTCCTTGCATTAAGAGTAGGTTACCAGTCAGGTTATGAAAATAAATCGATATCAGCAGGTATCGGCCTTAAATATAAGGCATTCAGCCTTGATTATGCATTTGTACCTTATAAATATTCACTCGGTTCAAGTCATACAATTACAGTTGGCACTAATTTTTAAATCATACATTAACTGGCAGGAAATGAATGGAAGTAGTTCAGTACGAAAAAAAATATCTTGATAAATGGGAAGATTTCTGCTCATCTTCTTCCAACGGTACTATATTCCATTCACGCAAATTCCTTTCTTACCACTCTCACGATAAATTCAAAGATAACTCGCTTCTCTTTTTTGATGATAAAAAGCTTATAGCAGTTTTCCCCGCTGCTGATATTAAGCGTGATGGACTCCGTACACTATGGTCACATATGGGGGCAAGCTATGGCGGTTTTGTGCATGATGAGAGCCTGAACATCAAACAGTCCTTTGATCTCACCCAAAGCCTCATCGATTATTCATTACAGGAAAAATTTGAAAAAATAGTAGTTACCAATGTTCCTGTGGTTTATCAAAAAAGATACAACCAGTATCTGGATTTTGCATTCATTAAGAACGGTTTCAATTACCTGAAGCGCGAAGTTACAAGCGTAATAACGCTTGATGTTGATGAAGATAATGTGATGAAGCTTATCAAGCCGGAGTCAAGGACCTCAGTCCGCAAATCAGAGAAAATGGGTGTTGTGATTAAAAAATCCAATGACTTTGAGGAATATTACGATATTTTGAAAAGTAATCTTGCAATGAGGCATAATGTACAGCCTGCGCATACACTGGAGGAGCTTTACAGGCTGAAAGAGCTTTACCCGCAGAAGATACAGCTGTTTGGTGCGTATCTGAAATCCAAAATGATAGCCGGTGTGGTTAATTTTTACTGCAATGATAAAGTTGTCCTGGTATTTTATATCAGCCATGACCCTGAATACCAGCAGTACAGGGCAGTCAATCTTTTATTCTATACAATTATGAAAGATGCAATAAGCCGCGGACTCGGGTTTCTGGATTTTGGATTATTTACTGTTAATATGGATCCTAACTGGGGACTCGGTAAATTTAAAGAGAGTTTTGGAGCAAGAGGAATATTAAGAGATTCATTTTATCTTGATCTTAAATACTAAATTGATATCTAAAAAAAAAATTTGGTTCATAATCATTTTTGCAGCCTTATTGCTGGGCTACTATCAAACTATAAGAGTTGATGCCCCAAATTGCGATCTAAAGGTGATCCGTCATGTTTCAATAATGAATAATACTATAGAATACCCTTATAAATACCGATTGCTCAATCCGTTTATATCACAACTCTGGATATCTTCATTAAATATATTTTTACCCGATAAAGCTTCATTTCTTGGGGGTTATTTTCTTCAGAACATCCTTGTATTTACTTTTATGCTGTTTTGCGTATTCAGATTTTTCAGGCTGTGGTTTGATGATACAGGTGCAGTTACATCCCTGCTTCTTTTCAGTATACTGGTGCCGCTTTCTCTAACTGGGTACGATGTATTAGGGGATATGACAACGGCAGGAATAATGGCGCTTGGCTTTTATTTTATCAATACATCAAAGGAAAAATTCCTGTTCCCATTAATGGTAATTGCGGCTTTTAATGAGCTGCAGCTCATTCTGCTTATTGCATTTTATTTCTTTTCAAAATTCCCTGAGCTTAAAGATAAAAAGATCTGGATAAACAGTATACTGCTTACTGTTACTTTTATTTTGACGTATGGTGTGATCTACCTGTTAAGGGGAGGCTCAGCC
>CAZOAP010000016.1:0-24224 GCA_964577645.1 uncultured Ignavibacteriales bacterium | reverse complement strand
GACACTTTCAATACTCATAAAAAAAGAATTCCTTTTGCCAATTTTAGGCGGCATATTTTTTGCGGAATCAATTTCTGTAATAGTGCAAAGGTATTATTTTAAATACACAAAGAAAAAATACGGGGAGGGCAAAAGGATATTTAAAATGGCACCGCTGCATCACCATTTTGAGCTTAGCGGTGTGCCGGAACCGAAAATTGTAACAAGGTTCTATATAGTAGCAGTTATCCTTGCGATCTTAACGTTTGCAACATTTAAGGTAAGATAAAAAATTAATTATTTATAAAGGAACGAATTATGAAAATAACAAAATTAACAAGAACCCTCGTTTTATTACTCCTTTTATCAGGTGTAACATTTTCGCAGCTATCAGTTGGAGAGCTTAAATTAAAATCTGCAGATAACTCAGGTTTGAATTTAAGTTCAATTGAACCAAAATCAAAAAATAATTCTTCAAAGCTTTTTCAGAAGCCGACTAAGAAAATTTATTTTGTACCGGGCGGCAAAATTGGTATGTTCTTTCTGCAGGGTGACTATAACGGCAACCAGCTTATAGCACTCGAAGCTTTCGGAAAATACGTTGGTGATGGTTTCTGGGCAGAAATTAGTATTCCTTTCAGATTTAAAACCAGCCCTGCGTTTACAGATATTGGACTTGATGTAAACGTAATGTATCCGTTTTTAGGTTCTTCGAATAAATCAGAAGTTGACCCGTTTGTAGGCGGCGGTTTGGGACTCCATTTTATCGGCAGGGATAGGGACGATCCGGAAAAAACAAGTGTTGCAGCACGCGGCGGTATGGGTTTAAACCTGATAGCAGGTGCAGTGTTCTTCAGGAATTATGATTTTAATATTATGGTTGAGCTGAAATATTTTAACTATTTAAGAGAGTTTGATGACCTTAGATACCAGGGCATTGGATTAAATGTAGGAGTTACTTTCCCAAGGTAACAATAAAAGAAATTGATAGAGACATTAGAAAAAAATAAGAGAGTTACAATCATTGGTGCAGCACGAAGCGGTGTTGCAGCTGCAAGGCTGCTTAAGAGAAAAGGATATGATGTTTTCTTAAGCGATGCAGGCGATGAGAGTAAAATTGAAAAAAGCTTTATTGATGAACTTATTTCCGGGAAGATAGATCATGAATTCGGGCAGCATTCAGATAAGGTATATCAAAGTGAATTACTTGTTGTCAGTCCCGGAGTGCCGCAAAACTCTGCTGTGATAAAAACCGCGCTGGCAAAAGGTATTGATGTGGTAAGTGAAATAGAAGCCGCATCATGGTACTGCAAAGGTAAAGTTATTGCAATTACAGGTACAAACGGCAAAACAACAACAACAACATTGATAGGTGAGATCTTTAAGGATGCAGGTTATAAAACTTTTGTTTGCGGTAATATAGGTATTGCATTTTCGGATATTGTTGAAGAGACTGATGATAATTCAATTATTGTGCTGGAAACCAGCAGCTTCCAGCTTGATAATATAAAGAATTTCAAACCGTTTATAGCAATTATGCTCAACGCAACACCTGACCACCTGGATAGATATGAATCATTTGAAAAATACGTAGAATCAAAAATGAGAATTGCAGAAAACCAGAATGAAAGCGATTATTTTGTTTTTAACTATGATGATGAGCTTGTCAGAAGATCTGCAGGCAGCGTTCATTCACACCGTTCGGCTTTCAGCTTAACAAATTCAGTTAAGGAAGAAACACAGGAAGGTGCGTATTTAAGCAATATGGATCTTATCTATTATTATTACATGGGTGAAGAAAATATTATAGATACCCAGAAGCTTATAATAAAAGGTGAGCATAATGTTTATAATGCAATGGCATCGGTTATTTCAGCAAAGATTTTCGGGATTGAAAAAGAGTTCATAAAAAAGACTTTAGAGAATTTTAAAGGGGTTGAGCACAGGCTTGAATATGTAAGAGAGCTTAATGGTGTAAAATATTACAATGATTCCAAAGCTACCAATGTAAATTCAGTATGGTATGCATTGAAAGGATTCAATGAACCGCTGATATTGATCCTTGGCGGAAAAGATAAGGGCAATGATTATACACAGATAGAAAAAGAAGTAAAAGAACATGTTAAGCATATTATAGCAATTGGAGACTCAAGGCAGAAAGTATATGATTTCTTTAAAGATATGCTGCCTGTTACTGTTGCTATGAATATGGAAGATGCCGTGATAAAAGCAAAACAGAATGCTGTAACCAATGATGTTGTGCTTTTATCACCGGCCTGTGCAAGCTTTGATATGTTTGATAACTATGAGCACAGGGGCAGAGTTTTCAAAGAAATAGTGGGTACATTAAAATAAATATTGGAAACAAGAATAAATAAAATTGATCTCTGGATCCTGATACCGATCCTTGCGCTGATAACATTCAGCCTGGGAGTGGTTTACAGCGCATCTTCCAGCTGGTCTGTTAATATGAATAAGGACAGCATGTTCCTCTTCCGCAATCATTTATTGAGGGCAGGGCTTGGAATTGTTCTGATATTCCTTGTTTCAAGAATCAGTTATCTTAACCTGATAAAATTCAGGAAAGTACTGATGGGTGCGGCAATCTTAATGCTTTTGTATCTGTTAGTTGCCGGAGTTGAAACCACAAAAGGTGCTGCTAGATGGATTTACATGGGCGGTTTCAGCTTTCAGCCGGCTGATTTTGTTAAGTATGCTCTTTTAATAAATATTTCATACCTGCTTGCAAAGAAAAAGGATTATGTAAGCAATCTTTATTACGGCTACCTGCCAATACTTGGATACGTTCTTATTGTTGTAGCACTTATTGCAATTCAGCCAAATTTTTCTACAGCAAGCGTGATATTCATTTCAAGCCTGATGGTATTCTGGATAGGCAAAGTCAAAATGAAACATATGGCGATAACTGTTATGTCATTAATTCCCGCTGCCGTATTGTTTGTTCTGTCCAAGCCGTATATCCTTAACAGGATATTTTCTTACCAGGAACATACACAGGGCGGTAACGGAAGCTACCAGCTTTCACAGGCTATAATTGGATTCGGTAACGGCGGATTTTTCGGTGTCGGACCCGGTAACTCAAACCAGCGTGAGCTTTTCCTGCCGCAATCATATGATGATTTTGTTTTTTCAATTGTGGGCGAAGAATACGGTTTCTGGGGTGTAACAATTGTAATACTGCTTTTCGGATTATTTGTATACAGAGGTTTAAAGCTGGCTAAATCCATGCAGGATGATTTTGGCAGAAACCTGGCTTTTGGTATAACGATAATTATCGGTATGAATGCAATAATTAATATGATGGTTGCAACAGGCATGATACCAACAACAGGTCAGACACTGCCGTTTATTAGCTACGGCGGAACTTCAATAATTTTTAATTCAATTGCTGTTGGAATACTGCTCAATATTTCAACTTACAGGCTGCAGCCAAAAGGTGCATTACTGAGGGAAGCATTGGCAACAGCAGGCAGTGCGAATGATTAACAGTATAATATTTGCAGCCGGAGGTACAGGCGGACATATTTACCCGGCAATTGCAATAGCCGATGAGCTTAGGAAAATGAACAGCAATATTAAGATTAAGTTCATAGGTGCAAAAGGCAGAATAGAAGAAAAGATTATACCTGCAAACGGATATGAGCTGGAAACGATAGAAGTAACAGGGATCAAAAGAAGCCTGAATTTAAAAAATATAACAGCGGCATATAAAATAATAAAAGCACTGAGAGACTCAAAAAAAATACTTAAAGATTTTTCACCTGAGCTGGTTTACGGCACAGGCGGTTTTGTTTCGGGTCCGGTACTTAAAGCAGCACAATCACTGGGTGTAACAAATGTTATAGAAGAAGGAAATTATTACCCCGGGGTCACAGTAAAGCTGGTATCGCCAAAAGCTGATAAAGTTATATTGAATTTTGAAGGTACAAAAAAATTCCTGAAAAGAAGTGATAATATAAGTGTTATGTCATATCCCGTTAGGCAGAATCTGAAGAGATATGAAAGAAAAGAAGCCTGCACTTTTTTTGGATTAGAGCCTGATAGAAAAACATTATTTGTTTTTGGCGGAAGCCAGGGAGCGCATTCAATAAATTCAGCACTCCTGAAATGTTTTAAGAATATTACAGGCAGCGGTATCCAGATAATCTGGCAGACAGGCGAAGGCGATTATGAACCTGTTAATGCTGCAGTTTCATCAAACAGGAATGTAAAAGTACTGAAATATATAGATAAGATAGATCTTGCATATTCAGCCTGTGACCTTGTTGTTTGCCGTTCGGGTATATCAACTATAATGGAGCTGGCTAGCTTTGGCACAGCTGCAATATTTGTACCATACCCGCAGGCATCAGAGAACCACCAGGAGAAAAATGCCAGGGCAGTGACCGATAAAAATGCAGCTGAGATCATAACAGATAAAGAACTGAATCAAAAGCTTGAAACAACTGTGTTAAGATTGATAAATGATGATAATAAGCTTTCATATATGAGAAGTAATATCAGCCAAATGGCAGATACAAAAGCTGCATCAAAGATCGCAGCTATGCTTATTGAATTAGTGAATAAAAGTAAAAATTAACTTAAAAATGCAGGAAAAAATACACAGGCACAGAATGGATTTTTATTACCAGTCACTGGTAATATACCTGATATTTTTTGCGGCATATGTGCTTATACGCGGTACGGTAGGCGAGAGCTTCAGGTCATTATACAACGACCCGATATTTTACATACTGATATTATTTATTGTAATTTTCCTTGTAATAGTAGTAATGAATATTATCCGTGCACCGATGATAATACTTAAAAATGACAGGATAATTTTTAAGAACAGGTTTGGTGAAAGGGAAGTTATGCTGAGCGATATTATAAATGTTAAGATAGGCAGAGTCAGGAAACGTGATGAAGAAATGACTTACAGAATAATAAAACTGAAACTTAGGAACAGAAGAAAACAGCTTAAAATAAGGGCTAATGATTTTGAACGCGGCGGTGAGCTAATAAACGAATTCCTTAAAATGAAACAGCCGGCACAGAAATAAAAGAGACTGATATTTAATAATGAGAAAAGATAAAATATTTTTTATAGGGATTGGCGGAATAGGAATGAGCGGCCTTGCTGAATATTTCCTAAGAAACGGCTATGATGTGGCAGGCTCTGATATGACTGAAACGCATATAACAAAAAGACTTGCAGAGCTTGGCGCGGTAATACATACAGGGCACTCAGCAAATAATATTACGGGCGATATCAGCACAGTTGTATATACTTCAGCTGTAAAAGATGATAACCCCGAAATGATACGTACAGAAGAACTTGGAATAAGAAAGATCCGCCGTGCAGAAATGCTTGGTGAAATAGTGAATGATAAATACTTAATTGCAGTATCTGGTACACACGGTAAAACAACAACTACAGCCATGATAGGTAAGCTTTTGGTTGATGCAGGACTTGACCCGCTGATCTTTGTTGGAGGTAATGTACAACTATTTGATGGCGGTGCATCAAGGTTTGGCAGCGGAAAATATGCCGTTGTGGAAGCCGATGAGTATGACAGGTCATTTCTGGCATTAAGGCCTAATGTTGCAGTTGTAACAAATATTGATGCAGACCATCTGGATATTTACAAAGATCTTGATGATATAAAAGAAACATTCAGGCAGTTCTGTGACCGCTCAAAATACGGTGCATATATGATCTACTGCGGTGATGATGAGAATATAAGAAGCTTTATGAATTCAATAAACCGCGAGAAGATATCATACGGCTATGATGATAAAAATTACCTGAAAATTAGGGATTACAAAGCTGAAAATAATACATTGAACTTTTCAATACTCAATTCACACGTTTCTTATGATGAAGTAAAGCTGAATATGGTTGGCAAGCACAATGCACTTAACTCAACAGCTTGTTTTGCAGTATCAAAGGTACTTGAAATTCCGTTTGAAAAATACAGGGAAAGTATAAGCTCTTTCAGAACTGTTGATAGAAGATTACAGCTTAAATATGATCAGAACGGTATTAAAGTTTATGATGATTATTCTCATCACCCTGTTGAAGTTGCTGCAAGCCTGAAAGGCCTTAAAGAAATGAATAACGGCAGGCTAAGAACTGTATTTCAGCCGCATCTTTTCAGCAGGACCAAAGATTTTTACTCAGAATTTGCACAGGCACTTGCAATATCTGATGAAGTTATATTAATGGATATTTATCCTGCCCGCGAGAGGCCAATTGAAGGTATAACCAGCGAGCTTATTCTGAATGAAGCTTTGAAAATGAACAGCAAAATGAAGTTAATCCATGAAAGAAGTGATGTACTGGCATGGTTAAAAAATGATCTTAGACTTAATGATATAATAGTATTCCAGGGTGCCGGTGATGTAACCAACCTGTGCAATGATTTTGTAAGTATACTCGAGCATAACATAAAATAAAGTTGATATCAATATCTGAAATACAAAGCATTTTTAAAGGCAAAATTGCCCTGAATGAGCCTTTGGCACGCTATACAACTTTCCGTATTGGCGGCGAAGCTGATTATTATGTAGAGCCATCAGACGTTGAGGATGTTATTAATATTGTTAATTATGCAATTACTCATTCAATACCTTACTATGTAATGGGTAACGGCAGCAACATACTGATAAGTGATGACGGTATTAAAGGGATAGTGATAAATCTAGAAAGCGCTTTTAATTACCTGAAAATTGATAACGATATTGTAACTGCAGGTGCAGGTGTTAAGCTGGCTAAGTTTGTTGATTTCTGCATACAGAATAATCTGGCCGGAGTTGAAATGCTGGCAGGTATTCCCGCAACTGTTGGCGGAGCATTAATTATGAATGCTGGCTGCTATGGCGGTGAAACAGCGGACTTTGTAACTGAAGTAAAAGCTATCAAGAACGGGAAGCTGAAGACCTTGGCAAAAGAAGATTGCGGTTTCAGGTACAGAAACAGTGATCTGAAGGGTTCTGTTGTGTTTGAAGCATCATTTAAGCTGACTGAAGGCGATAAAGAAGAATTAAACCAGAAAAGAAAAGAATTAATACTGCACCGCAACCAGGCTCAGCCGGTTGAAATACCAAATGCAGGATGTGTATTTAAAAATCCAAAAGACCACAAGGCAGCAATACTTATTGACCAGGCCGGATTAAAAGGCACAAAATACGGCGGTGCAATGGTTTCAACAAAACATGCAAATTTTATTGTAAACTTTGATAATGCAACAGCACATGATGTTATTGAGCTTGTAAAAATTATTAAAAATACAGTTCGTGAAAAAACGGGTGTTGATCTAGAAATGGAAGTTAAACTGGTAGGTTTTGAGGAGGTAACAATATGAAGAATTGGAAAATTACTATTTTATTCACAGTTGTTATCATATTCACTTTTTCAAGCATAGTTCTCTCAGGTTTATGGAAAGATAAATCAACAATAAGAAATGTCAGCGTTTCAGGTAACATAACACTATCCAAAGATGAGATTTTTGATTTTGCAAAAATGAACGATTCCATGATATGCTCTAATGCATTGACGCTTGAAATGATCGAATCGAGGATATCAAAACATCCGAACATAAAAAAAGTTGTAGTAACAAAAGAAGGCACAACCGTAAAGATCGAAGTGGCAGAGAAGAACCCGTTTGCAGCAGCTACAAACGGCAAAGAGCTTTTCATGGTTGATGACCAGCTGACAATTTACAATTTGAAGAAAGAACAGCTGAACATTGATATACCTGTAATAAGCGGACTTTCTGCTGAACTGGGACCCGGAACATACGGTAAAGACGACCTGAAATATCTTAAAATTGCACAGTATATCATCAGCCAGTCTATAAAGGTAAATAAAAGCCTGTTTAACTATATCAGTGAAATAAATTTTGCAGACAGCAATAATATTATTCTTGTGACAAGTGACGATGCAACACCGGTTTATTTTATAGATTATACTGCTATTACCAGCAAAGATAATCCGAACATGAATAATTACATAAAAGATATAAATAATTCATTATTAAGAAAAGCGATAGATAAAAACCTGATACAGCTTAATGCATTTATCAAACAGGTCAGGGTTTACCGGACCTCAAATTCATTTAAATACATCGATATGAGGTATAATGATCTCATAATAGTTAAGAATAACAGTCTACCTGTTGAATAAACAGAACAAATAAAAAAGATCAAGTAAAATTAACCAATAAAATGGCTAAGAAAATATCAGAAGATAATATTATAGTAGGTCTGGATGTAGGTACAACAAAGATCTGCACAATTGTAGCTCAAATAAGGGATGACGGCAGGCTTAATATTCTGGGTGTTGGCAAAGCTCCTTCAACGGGACTCTCGCGAGGTATGGTTGTAAACCCCGGCAAAACACTTGAATCAATAAAGGCATCTGTTAGAGAAGCTGAAGAGCGCTCAGGATATGATATTAAGTCAGTTACCGTTGGTATAGCCGGTCCGCATATCAGGTGTATTCAGTCAGAAGGCATTGTAGCGATTTCTCATCCTGACAGGATAATAACAGAAGATGATATTGAAAGATTGTATGAAAGCGCTAAGAGCTTAAAGCTAAGCAAGGATGAAAAGATAATTGATGTTATTCCGCAGGAATTTATCATTGATTCCAAAGACGGGATATTCGACCTGCCTATTGGTATGTTTGGTTTAAGAATGGAAGCAAAGGTAAATATATTAACCGGACTTGTTTCACAGATCGATGATCTTTCAAACTGCGTACAGAGCAGCGGCGTTGATATTGATGATATTGTTCTGGAGCCTCTTGCTTCATCATATGCTGTGCTTAATGAATCTGAAAAGAAGGTTGGTGTTGCTATGATAGATATCGGCGGCGGCACAACTGATATAGCTGTCTTCAAAAAAGGTGTCATAAAACATACTGCAGGTATTGGTATAGCAGGCAGCCAGGTTACAAATGATATTTCAGAAACACTTGGTATTGAAGAGAAGGAAGCAGAAAGAATAAAGAAAGAATTCGGTTATGCGATGGTAAGCGAAATTATCAACGATGATATTATTACTATCCAGGGCATTAAAGGCAGAAAACCATTAAAGATAGAAAAAAGTATAATTGCCAGGATCATACAGGCAAGGATGGAAGAGCTCTTCGTTCTTGCAGGCCAGGAAATAAAACGCTCGGGTATTGAAAGCTATTTGCCGGCAGGTATTGTGATAACAGGCGGCGGTTCACTGCTTAGAGGTACAAAAGAGCTTGCCAATCAGGTTCTTGGCACTGAAGTAAATCTGGGTGTGCCAATGGATATCGGCGGGGGACTGATAAAGGAAGTTGAAAGTCCTATTTACGCTACGGGTATTGGGCTAATCTTACACAGGATGAAATACCTAAGCCATAAAAAAAGTGCTAAAACTTTAAAAGGTAAAAAGCACCCTGGTTTAAAGAATATTTTTGAAAGAATAAAACACTGGTTTGACGAATTGTAAAAAGAAATAAATAATATTTACATAAAGAATAAATTTTGAAAATAAAATTAATAATAAACTTAAAACCATCATTCTTTCTAGGGGAAAGAGAAGGAGAAAAATAAAATGGCAATTTCACTTGTTACTGATGCTACATACGGAGCAAAGATCAAGGTTATCGGCGTTGGAGGAGCCGGTGGCAATGCTATCAATAATATGATAGAAAAGGGTCTGGATAGCGTAGATTTTATTGCTTTAAATACCGATATACAGGATCTTGAACGCTCTAAAGCGGAAATTAAGATCCAGATCGGCAGGAATACAACGCTTGGTCTTGGTGCCGGTATGGATGAAACCAAAGGCGCTAAGGCAGTTGAAGAAAGCCGCGAGGAAATTGAGCAGGTTGTAAGAGGGTGTGATATGGTGTTCATTACTGCCGGAATGGGCGGCGGTACAGGCACGGGGGGCGGGCCAGCTGTAGCAAGAATAGCAAAAGCTACAGGTGCGCTGGTTGTTGGTATAGTTACCAAACCTTTTGATTTTGAAGGTGATGACAGGCTTAGAATTGCAGAAGAAGGTTTAAAAAGGTTCAAACAGGAAGTTGATTCATGCATAGTTATTCCTAACGAAAGACTGCTTACAGTTTTTGGCGAAGAAGTTACACTTGAAAACAGCTTTAAAAAAGTAGATGATGTGCTTTACAATGCAACAAGAGGAATCAGTGATATTATCACCAAAAAAGGTAAAGTTAATGTTGATTTTGCCGATGTAAAAACAATCATGCGCGATATGGGCGATGCATTAATGGGTATCGGCTATGCCAAAGGCGAAAACAAAGCACTCAGGGCAACACAGGAAGCTATTGATAATCCGCTGCTGGAAGGTGTTTCAATTGCCGGTTCAAAATCAATACTGCTTAACATAATAGCTGATCCTAACTTCAAGATTTCTGATCTGAAGAGCATGACCGAGCTTATTAAACAGGCTGCAGGCTGCAATTACGGAAAGCTTATCTGGGGCGTTGTTTCTGATGAGAGGCTTGAAGATGAAGTTATTGTTACAATTATAGCTACAGGCTTTACCAATGTTCAGGCTAAGCAGTCAAATTCGTATCCTGAAAAAGAAGAAGTTAAACAGAAGAACTTACTGCTTAACACTGATTCATCTCACAATGTAATAAGGATACCAAGCACTCAGCAGGATTTGCAGGGACTTGATATACCTACAATACAGAGAGAAAACCTGTTAAGCGCAGAAGATCTTAAGAAAATACGTGCAAGGAACGAAGAAATCGATATTGAAGATTTTGATTTCAACTCAGATGAATTCAAAATTTCAAATGACGATAAACCTGCTTTCCTCAGAAGGCAAATGGATTAATTTGGAAAACAAAAAATAATATTTAATAATATAAAAAAGTACTGTCCCACTATGGATAAATATGATGGGCGTAATGTGAAGGGGTTGACGTCACGAAGCTGGCCTGCAGGAAGGAAGCATCTTAGTTCCGCTCTGCTTCCTAATACGGTTGCGGCCTGGCTTCGTTTCCGGTTCGTTCCGGGACCTTCATGCTGTCTATCATAAGGATTTCTACCTCATATCTTTTCCCCAAGAAGCCTCCTCCGCATTAACCCGAAGGGTCCTGACCAAACAGGGCCCTTCATATTTTCAGGGTATTATCCTGGAAACTTCCCAAAGCAATACTTTTTCGTTTACTCCTCCGGCAGCTAAATATTTTCCGTCGGGTGAAAATTTCACTGTCATAACATCAGCGTTAAATCCTGTGAGTGTTGTTATAAGCTTTGTTGTTTTCGCATCCCATATCTTTACAGTTTCATCGTCACTTGCTGTAGCAAGGTACTTGCTGTCAGGAGAAAACCAACAGGAATTTACATCATTTGTATGCCCATTCAATGTCAATATTGTACTGCCTGAGCTGATGTTCCAAAGCTTTGCGGTTTCATCCTTGCTGGCACTTGCCAGGTATGTACCATCCGGTGAAAAGGTAACAAAGAAAACACGTTTACTGTGACCTTTATAAGTTGGAGCAAATTTACCGTATTCAAAGCTGTATATAGGGATATTTTTACCCATACTTCCGGCTGCCAGGTATTTACCATCACTTGAAAAATCACAATTAAAATAATTGAATCGGTATGTTTCAAAAAGCTCACTTCCGAATAGCTCACCATCTGAATCTTTCGGATTTGTGAGCCTTAATGTCTTCGTGCGTTCATATTTCCCGGTTTCATATATATCAACAAAATAATTTATCCTTATTCCTTTATCTTTTTCCTTCTCTGTGGGTTCGCGTGTATAAGCTACTGCAAATTGCTTTTCATCAGGTGAAAAAACTGCATAATAACTGTGGTCATCCTTTTTAAAATTCTTTATTATTTCCTTTGAGTCAGATCTCATTATGACAACCTCACCATTATAGAAGGTATATATCAGCAATCCTAATGCGCCTGTTGAGTAATTAACTGATGTAATGTTACTTCCTGTCTCAAGTGAATAAGTCTTTGCACCTGTAGAAGCATCCCAGAATATCAGGTTACCTTTTTCATCTCCGCTAACAATTGTCTTGGAATCCGGTGAGAAAGCAACCGAGTTAACATTGCCTTTATTTCCGGCTAAAATTATTGGGTCCTGGCTAAAGGATTTGATAACACATATTGAAAACAGCAAAATTATGACTAAATATTTCATTTTTAATGAATTTAATTCAATATACACCCTATGACAAATTAACATAAAATGGTTGATAATAGTTTTAAATGTAATAACATAAAAAAAAGGGCTTACAATTGTAAGCCCCGGTTCATCTGCTAATTAGTAGGGAATACTATCAGCTATGCTGTCTAGCAGAAAAAATTGTATTTTAGTTTGTTTTATGGTCTATATTCGTATGTATATGTTGTTATGTAATGATCTTTTCCTATGTAGCAATCTACTACTAACTGACAGTTATTTGTTTCATCGAAGAATATGTTTGGTGCATAGAAAAAACCTTTTTTAACTTCGTTTGAATACTGTTTGTTATCCTTGTTAAGCTTTAATACTTCAACAGCATTATCATCCATAACCTTTATATCAGAAGTTGTGCTTGCAAAGAACATTTTAATACCTGTGTTTATCGGAGCTGTTGTACTGTAATCTATGTTTGTGTAAACTGCTTCCAGGTTCAGGTATGTGCCGGGCTGCATTGTTTGTGGCGGCTCCTGCCATTTGAAACCTGATTCTACTGTATGCTCAATATTCAGCTTATCAATCCATGTGCAGTTTCCGTCAAGCTCTCTGTTATTGGTTTTCCATTTTGTAATGTTTAAACCATTAACTGCAACATTGTTTACTCCTGTTAAAACCCATGAACCGCCTGAAATTTCACCTCTTAAGATCCCGATATTCTTTTTTGATTCAAGAGTGATAACATTTGTTTCTTTTTTCGTATCGTTTGATTCCTTTTTAGTGTCATTGGACTCAAGATTGATCACATTTGAGGTCGTTTCACTTTCATTGGTAGTATTTTCGTTTACTATCAGCGTTTGCGCATTTATGTTAGTTGTAAATGCGAGGATTACCGCAGTAAATAAAAGAACTATTGATATTTTACATGTCTTAAGTATTTTCATATAACTCGTACATCTAACCCTATACGGGTAGCAAAAACTAACCATAATTGATGTTTGATGGTTAAACTTGCTACTACAAATATGGTACGATATGCAGGGTAATCCTATACACGGTATAAGTGATATTAATAAGTGTTTTAATATTTATGAATATTTTGAAATTTTTGCTATATTTGATATATTGAAATCATTTATTTCCATAGAAAACGTTAGAAAAACCATCATTAATTTGGTTATTCCGGCGTTTTTTTTATTGCTTCAATCCTGTGCAAACCAGCAGCCTCCCGGGGGCGGTGATGAGGATAAAACTCCGCCAAAGGTCAGCATAATTTCACCAAAACCGGGTTCAGTTAATTTCAGGGGTAATTCACTGGTATTTGAGTTTGATGAATATATTGATAGACGCAGCTTCCAGGATGCATTCCGTATGTCACCGCAGGTGAAAGGAGATATCGAATTTTCCTGGGGAGCAAAAGATGTAGAGGTATGGTTTCCCAAAGATCTTGAAAAAATTGATGCCAATAAAACGTTTGTTGTAAATATTTCAACTGCATTAAAAGATATAAGGGGTAACTCCACTGGTGAAGCTGTTAATTTTGCTTTTTCCACGGGATCAAGAATTGATATGGGGGGAGTAAAAGGCAAAGTTTACAATAATGATAAAAAAATAACTTCTGTGTATGTTTATGACATGAATAAAAGTTATGACCCTACGCTTAATATCCCTGATTATTTCACCGAATCATCTGCTGAAGGTGATTATACATTAACTAACATGTCACCGGGTAAGTACAGGATAATTTCAATCATTGATGAAGACAGGAACCTGCTGTTTACCAGTGAACGCGAAAGCTTCGGAGTGCTGCCGTATGATGTTGATGTAAAGGACTCGGTTACACTGCAGAATGTTAATTTTTATATGAAGCTTGTCGCATCTGCACAAACAACTGCGCCTGAGCTTGATGTGACCAAATATTTCAAAGATTCCCTTGGTATTGTATCCGCATCAATTGAATATAATTCTTCTGTAGTTCTTCCTGACCAAAGTATATTTATATATTTTGCAAGGAATAAACCTACCAGGGAAGATTTCACGCAAAACCTGAAGGTTACAGATGAAAATGGCACTGCAGAAAGGATGGTCTTTAACTGGAAGAATGATTCACTGGTTGAAATATTTTCCCAAAATCACTTTGCTTCTAACCGTAAATACAGTATTAATTTCCCGTTAAAGACGGAAAATGACTCAATTTACAGGTTTTCTCTGCCATTCAGGACTGTTAGTGTAAATTCATTTGGCGAAATGAAGGGCAGTGTAAGTACTACCTATCCTGAAATAGTAATACCTGAACAGATAGTAAAAATTGAGCTTGAAGCCAGAGCACTTGTGCCAATGTTAAAGTACAGTTTTGATTCACGGGATACAGTTTTTGCATATAAAAATATCTTAGAGGCAAATTATGATTTGTTTTCATACATAGATAAGAATAACAATTCCGGGTACGATTTCGGATACCCTTTCCCGTTTGAATAC
The DNA here is from genome assembly GCA_964577645.1 of uncultured Ignavibacteriales bacterium. Classification (GTDB taxonomy): domain Bacteria; phylum Bacteroidota; class Ignavibacteria; order Tepidaquicellales; family OLB5; genus OLB5. The sequence goes on along the minus strand of CAZOAP010000016.1, from coordinate 9,611 downwards.
AGTGAACCATTTTACATATATCCCGGCACTATTAACATTAAAGGCGGTTGGGTTGTAGAAAACGTAAACATAAGTTTTGTGAGATAATGAGAGAAGAACTACCGCAAATATTAACTGTATCTGAGCTTAATTCTTACATTAAGGTTTTAATTGAAGAGAATTTTAAGTTCGTGCATTTAATTGGTGAAATATCCAATTTTAAAATACATACACAATCTGGTCACTATTACTTCACTATCAAAGATGAAAGCTCACAGATTAATGCCGTGATGTGGAAAACCCGCAACCAGCAATTGCTGTTTACCCCTGAAGACGGTATGCAGGTCGTAGTTAAAGGCAGAGTGACGGTCTACCCGGCGCGCGGCAATTACCAGGTCGAAGTGTGGGAAATAAAACCGCAAGGCGCAGGTGAGCTGCAATATAAGTTCGAGCAGTTGAAGCAGAAACTCTTTGATGAAGGTTTGTTTGATGAAGAACATAAAAAGCCTTTACCAAAATATCCTGAAAATGTAGTGATGATAACATCAAAAACCGGCGCTGTGCTGCAGGATTTTATCAACATAACAAAACGAAGATATCCGCTGCTTAATATTTTTCTATATCCGGTAAGTGTTCAGGGAGTAAATGCAGCAAGTAATGTAATTGACGCCGTTTGCGATATTCCAAAGCTTATAAAGAGCAAAATTCTCCCTAATATTGATATTATTGTTATTGCCCGCGGTGGTGGATCAATTGAGGACCTGTGGCCGTTTAATGATGAAAGGCTGGCCAGATGTATATTTGAGTGCAAAATACCCGTTGTAAGCGCTGTTGGACATGAAATTGACTTCACTATATGTGATTTCGTCTCAGATTTGAGGGCTCCGACCCCTTCAGCAGCTGCTGAGATAATTACTCCGGATATCAGAGAGTTAATTGAAAATCTTGACAAATTTTCGTATTTTTGTAGAAGTTTTGTCCAAACAAAACTCGAAAGTTATAAAAATTCCGTTCGGGAGATTCAGGGTAGTTATTATTTTAACAGACCCAAGGATCTTATCTATAATTTTTACCAGAGACTGGATGAATTTTCGAAAGGAATAACTAATATTACAAATAACCGGTTAAACGATTATAAGAACCGGATCAAGTATTATAATAAGACGCTACATCATGTATCGCCTGATAATAACCTGAAGAAAGGTTACGCAATCATAAAGAAGAAAGTTGATATAGATGAAATGCGGCTTCAGTTTGAGTTCAATAAAATAGTTACAAGGGCTTCAAATCTTAAGAAAGATGAAGAAGTTGAGATCAGGTTTTATGATAATAAGAAAAGCGCAAAGATAATTTAGATACAATGGCTCAGAAAAAAGTAAAAACAGAATCATCGTTTGAAACATCATTCAGCAGGCTTGAAAAGATCCTCGAAGCGCTTGAGGGTGAAGAATGCACACTTGAAGAAACTATTAAACTATATGAAGAAGGCCTGACACTGACCAAAGTGTGCTATGATAAGCTTAATGATGCGGAATTACGTATAAAGGAAATAAACAAGACTGCAAAAAACAGTGCTGAAATAAAAGATTATAAATAAAATATCAAAAAATTGGAAACAGAATATAAGTATCTTAATAATATTAACACCCCTGAAGACCTTAAGAAATTAAATCTTACTGAGCTGAAAGTTCTGGTTGAGGAAATAAGGGAGTTTCTTGTAGATACAATATCAAAAATAGGCGGTCATTTAGGAGCATCGCTTGGTGTTGCTGAGCTTACCGTGGCATTGCATTATGTATTCAATACCCCCGATGATAAGCTCATTTGGGATGTAGGGCACCAGGGTTATATACATAAGATCCTGACAGGAAGAAAAGACCAGCTTAAGACCATAAGGCAGTACGGCGGTATCAGCGGTTTTTTAAAAAGAGCTGAAAGCGAATATGATGTGTTCGGTGCAGGTCATGCAAGTACTTCTCTAAGCGCAGCATTGGGTGTAGCAACAGCCCGTGACTTTCTGAAAAAGAAGTTTAAAGTAGTTGGAATTATCGGTGATGGCTCAATGACAGGCGGTATGGCATACGAGGCTATGAATAATATCGGGCTCTTGAAAAAAGATATTATTGTAGTACTCAATGATAATAAAATGTCAATTGCACCAAATGTCTGGTCACTGCATAATTACTTTAATGAGTTCCTTTCTAACCCTTCATACAATAAGTTCAGAAATTATGTATGGGATGCAACAGGAAAACTTGATCCGAAAATTGGCGACAGGCTGAAACGCTTTGCAGCAAAAGTTGAAGGCGGCTTAAAAGGTGTAGTCACACCGGGTATGCTGTTTGAAGCATTGGGATTCAGGTATTTTGGGCCGATAAACGGACACAACATAGTAAACGTTGTAAAGATATTTGAAGAGATCAGGGATTTCTCGGGTCCGATTCTTGTACACGTAGTAACAGAAAAAGGACACGGGTATAAGCCTGCAAAGAACCATTACCAGAAATTCCATGCATCAACACCCTGGGATAAAGATACAGGGCTTGCTATAAAGAAATCAGGGGGTTCACCGGCATACACAAAAATATTCGGTGATGCACTGGTAGAGATCTGCAAGGAAAATGAAAAAGTGGTTGGTATTACAGCAGCAATGCCTGATGGTACGGGTCTGGATATTTTACAGAAAGCAATGCCTGAGCGATATTTTGATGTTGGAATTGCTGAGCAGCATGCGGTTACTTTTGCTGCGGGAATGGCAACCGAAGGATTTACACCTGTCTGTGCTATATATTCATCATTCATACAGCGTGCATTTGACCAGATTGTGCATGACTGTGCGATACAAAAATTACCCGTGATATTTGTGATGGACAGAGCCGGTATAGTTGGCGCTGATGGTCCCACACATCACGGTGCTTTGGATCTCAGCTTCTTCAGGTCAATACAGGGTGTTGTACTGATGGCACCAAAAGATGAACAGGAACTGCGCGATATGTTATACACTGCAACATTGTATAAAAAAGGACCCATTGCAATACGTTACCCGCGCGGTAATGCACTTGGAGTTGAAATAAAACCTTTCAGCCTAATACCTATTGGCAAAGGTGAAATTGTTGAGCGCGGAAGTGATGCAGCTATTATTGCTATAGGCAATATGGTTGATATAGGCATGAAAGCACGTGCTGAGCTTGCAAAGGAAAATATTGATATTGAAGTTGTAAATGCAAGATTTGTTAAGCCGCTTGATGCGGAATTGCTGAAAGATGTTTTCAGCCGTCATAAAAAAGTCATTACGCTTGAAGATAATGTAATAACAGGCGGATTCGGCTCCGCAATACTTGAATTCATGAACCAGCAGAAGATAAATTATGTGGATGTGATAGTTCATGGCTTGCCGGATAAATTTGTAGAGCACGGCACACCGGATGAGCTTTTCCGTGACCTGAAGCTTGATGCAGCAGGTGTAACTGAAATTATTAAGGATCATTTACTTTCAAAAGAGAAAGTTGTTCTATAAATGATCAGAAACTATGCGGGAATATTGAGAAATATTTACCCTTTAATTATTTTTCTGCTCTTAACCTCACTGTTATATTCCTGTAGTGAAGATAAGATAATAAATAATGCAAGTAATGAAACGTTATTGTACGAAGAACCGGGATTGGTTGATAGTGCTATAGTTACCGGCTGCTATGCATATACCAGAAGCCATTTTTTGAATGATACATTTTCGTTCAACTCATATCGTAAAATAAAGATCGAGTTTGAAAGCTATTCAACCAGCGACCATGCAACTGTATCTGTATTGAGTAATAATTCTTTAATTACCAATGAAGTGCTTTACTCAAAAAATAATGAAGAAGTAAATATGCTTCACAGTTTTGAGCTGTCAAGTCCGGGTGATTCTGTTTGGCTTGAGCTTAGGTTATATATGAACCCTCAGGTTTGCGGGGAAAATGAATTTAAGTATATACGGGCACGCGATCTTAAAGTATATGGAATAAAATAGAATAATTTGGAAGAACGAGATCTTGAAAAATATATTCCGATAGAAACCTTTACTTCTTCAATTGAACCTGAAACAAGTTCAGCCAAAAAGCTGTATGTGGAAACATACGGCTGCCAGATGAACTTTGCCGATACAGAAATTGTGAACGGTATCATGGGCAAAAGCGGTTATGATATAACCGAAAATATTGATGAATCAGCAATTATACTTATCAATACCTGCAGTATCCGCGAAATGGCTGAAGCCAGGGTTCTGCAAAGGCTGACTGAAATTAAAAAGTATAAGAAGAAAAACCCGAAGCTCGTAGTCGGTATCATTGGCTGCATGGCTGAAAGGCTGAAGCGTGACCTTGTAACTAAAAAGGGTGTTGTTGATCTTGTCTTAGGACCGGATGAATACAGGAAACTGCCCTCATTAATTGATAATTTAATTGATACCGGTGAAAAAGGAATTGCAGTAAAGCTCTCACGTGTGGAAACATACGATGATATTTTACCATTGCGCAAAGAAGGAATAAGTGCTTGGCTTTCCATTATGCGCGGTTGCGATAAGTTCTGCAGCTTTTGTGTAGTACCATATACCCGCGGCAGGGAAAGAAGCAGGCCGCTTGAAGGCGTAATAAGAGAGGTTACAAAGCTGAGGGATGAAGGCTTTAAAGATGTTACACTTCTTGGTCAGAATGTAAACTCATACATAAGCGAAAAATATGATTTTGCTGACCTGCTGGAAGCGTGTGCAAAAGCTGTTCCGGATATAAGGCTGAGATTTACTACATCACACCCGCAGGATCTATCCATGAAACTCATCGAGACAATTGCAAAATACAATAATCTCTGTAACTATATCCATTTGCCTGTACAATCAGGGAGTGACAGGGTACTTGAGCTTATGCAGCGCAGTTATACGATCGATCATTACATGAAGATAATGGATAATATCAAGAAACTGATACCGGATGTATCGCTTTCTACAGATATAATAACGGGATTCTGTACTGAAACAGAGGAAGATCATAAAATGACGCTTGAAGTTATGAAAGAGGTTAAGTATGACGGTGCATATATGTTCAAATATTCACCCAGGGAAAAGACCAAAGCATGGAAGATGGAAGATGATGTAGATGAAGAAACAAAAACTCGCAGGCTGGTTGAAATAGTAGAGCTGCAGCGAAATATCAGTGAAGAAAAGAATAAGGAAACAGTTGGGAAAGAATTTGAAGTAATAATAGAAGGTATAAGCAAGAAATCGGATAAAATGTTATTCGGCAGAACAGACGGTAATAAGACTGTTATTATTCCCTTAAATGATGCAAAACCGGGTGATAAAATTATGGTAAGGGTAAATAAAGCAAATTCAGCAACATTATTCGGGGAAGCAGTAACGGTAAATTAAAACACCCTTTGAAAAATATATATTTGTACTGGAGTTTTTTAATTCAATAAATTGAATAAAGAAATACATAATAGCGAATTGCTTGGGGATTCGATTCCTATTGTAGAATTAAGGGAGATCATTAAACAGGTCGCCCCTACAGATGTTACTGTGCTCATTACCGGTGAAAGCGGCTCAGGTAAAGAGGTTGTTGCCCATGAAATACATAAATTAAGTAAACGCAGTGATAAACCCTTTATAACCGTTAATTGCGGAGCAATTCCCGAAGGAATTATCGAAAGTGAGCTGTTCGGTCACGTCAAAGGCTCATTTACAGGTGCTACAGAAACAAGAAAAGGATACTTTGAAGCGGCCAATACAGGAACAATTTTCCTTGATGAGATAGGAGAGCTGCCTCTGCAGACTCAGGTGAAGTTCTTAAGGGTTATTGAAAACGGCGAGTACATGAAAGTAGGCGGCAACCGGACCGAGAAAGTTGATGTAAGGATAATTGCCGCAACAAATAAAAATCTTGAACAGCTTATACAGAACAATTCCTTTCGTGAAGACCTGTATTACAGGCTGCGCTCAATAAATATAACAATTTCCCCGTTACGCGAAAGAAAAAGCGATATAAAGCTTTTATTTGAGAGCTTTATCAGCCAGTTTACAAAAAGGAATTCAATTGAGTTCAAAGGCATTACACCGGAAGCAATGGATTTCATAGAAAATTACAACTGGCCGGGAAATGTAAGGCAGTTAAAGAATTTTACAGAAAGCCTTATCACGCTGAATTCAGATAAGGTAATTGAGCTTGATGATGTTATGAGGCAGCTCAGCATCCCAAAATCAGAAATTCTGCCCGCAACTGTGAACGGTTATAATAAACAGGATGAAAGACAGCTTCTGTTTGGTGCATTATTTGAGCTGAAAAAGGATATCATGGATATCAAGCACCAGCTTTCGCATATGGAAGAAGCTAAATCAGCTGCAATACCTGAAAATGGATTTTATGTGAGTGATGATAAAATTGATAATATTACATTTGATGAATTTGAACAGGAGCTCTTGACCTATTATTATAATAAATATAACGGAAATATAAACAGGATAGCTGATAAGCTGAAAATTAGCAACCGCACATTATACAGGAAGTTCAAACAGTATGGCTTAAAGAACGGAAAATATAACTTATGATAAGTCCTAAAAAAATACTGCTTATCTTTGCTATGGTTCCATTCATGCTTTTATTTGCATCATGTAATTACAGCTTTAAGGGTGCAGCACCGCCAGAGGGAATAAAAACCATTTATATTCCCACAATTCGTGATGAATCAGGTTTTGGCCTCCCGAATTTGAGTGAAGAAATGACAACGCTTCTTAAGAACAAGTTCATAAATGATAATACGCTTGAATATACCGAAAAAACCAAGGCAGACGGGATGATTGACTGTGTTGTAAAATCAATAACCGATGAAGCATTGGTAGTATCAGGTAATGAACAGGTATCAAGGAGAAAGGTCACAATTGTTGTGTCGGTTGAGTTCACAAATCTGAAAAAACAAAAAAGTATCTGGAAGAAAGATTTTTCCAACTGGGGTGAGTATGACAGTTCCACCGGGGGATTCAGCAAGCGTGATGAAGGTGTAAAATCAGCAGAAGATAAGATAACAGATGATATTCTGCTTGATGTAATTTCAAACTGGTAAGAATTTAAAGACAACAGATCATAAAATATAATATTAGTTTTTTGAAGGATAAAAATATAAATTGGAAAAAATAATACTATTTACTTACATTGGTTCCTTATTAATTTTGTTTACATTCGGTTCTCATGGATTTATCATGATATATTATTACCTTAAACACAGGCACAAAAGAGATGATTTTTCTGTAAAGCTTGAGCATTACCCGGTAGTAACATTACAGCTGCCCATTTATAACGAAATGTACGTGATTGAGCGTCTCATTAAGACAGTCTGTGAAATGGACTATCCTATAGATAAGCTGGAGATTCAGGTGCTGGATGACTCAACAGATGAAACGGTGGAAATTGTTGCAAATGTTGTAAAGGAATACCAGTTACGCGGATTTGATATTAAGCATATTCACAGGGATGACAGAACAGGCTACAAGGCTGGTGCATTAAAAGAAGGGCTTGTTGACTGCAGGGGTGAATTCGTAGGAATATTTGATGCAGATTTTATTCCAAGGAAAAATTTCCTTCAGATAGTTCTGCCGTTCTTTAAAGATCCAAAGATCGGTATGGTTCAAACCAGATGGGAACATTTGAACAGGGCTTATTCACTTGTAACACAGATACAGGCTTTGGCACTAGATGGTCATTTTGTACTTGAACAGCAGTGCAGGAACAAGGCAGGTTACTTCATCAACTTTAACGGTACAAGCGGTGTGTGGCGCAAGGAATGTATCTTTGATGCAGGAAACTGGGAAGCTGATACATTAACCGAGGACCTGGACCTATCTTACAGGGCTCAGTTAAAGGGATGGAAATTCAGGTATTTAACTGACTTCACAACACCTTCCGAGGTGCCATCTGAGATAAACTCTCTGAAATCCCAGCAGTTCAGGTGGACAAAAGGAGCAATAGAAACTGCCAAGAAAATGCTCTTCAGGGTCTGGGCTGCAAAGCTGCCGCTTAAGACCAAGATAATGTGTACTTTCCATTTGACAAATAATATTGTATTCCCGTTCATACTTCTTGCTTGTTTGTTAAACATGCCTATAGTGCTGATAAAAAATACAGGATTATATGATACATATTTTATGTTCATGTCAGTTTTTGTACTTGCGTTTATAGCATCGTTTTTATTTTATTTGTATTCACAGAAGGATGTTTATGCTGACTGGCGGTCAAGAATTCTGCTCTTCCCTGTATTTATGGCGGGGAGCATGGGCTTTGCAATAAATAATACCAAGGCAGTTTTTGAAGCACTGATTAACAAAAAATCTGAGTTTGTAAGAACTCCTAAATACGGCATTGAAGGTGATAAGGATAAGTGGCAGGATAAAAAGTATGTGCACAAGAAAGTAGTGAAGTTTTCAGTTATACTCGAGCTGATAATTGCATTATACAGCCTTGCATGTGTAGTTGTATCTGCTGTAACTTTGCAGATATCGGCAATACCGTTCCAGCTTATGTATACATTCGGATTCGGACTTGTTGCATATCTTTCTATAAAGCATGTAATTGATACAAATAAAAAAATAGCGGAAAACCAGGCATAAAGTAAAATAACACAATTGGTAGATACAGATATTATAAAATACCTGATAGGTAAGCTGGAAGATAAGATAAGGAGCAATCCTTTAACCCCGGAGTTTGTTAAGCTTGCAAACTACTATCTTATTAACGGAAATATAACCGAAGCGATAGAGCTTCTACACGCAGGTCTTAAATTCTACCCTGGTTATGTTACTGCTCAATTACTATTAGGCAAGGCATACCTAAGCAACCGTTATTTTATTGATGCAAAAAAGATATTTGAAAAGCTGCTGGCTGATAACCCTGAGATGGCTATTGCGCAGAAATACCTTGATATTGCAGCGGAGATGACAAAAAGTGAAGTATCACGCAGGCATGAAGATGATGTAGTACCCAAGCTGGAATTTAAGGCTCCGGTTTACAATGAATATGATTTTAACTTTAACTTATTTCCGACATACGAAATTGAAGAGCTTGATACTGAAAAAGTTGACTTAAAGGATATTGAAGAATCGAATGAATATGATGATTTCAGGAAGATATTTGAAACACCTCACTTCTTTAAAAAAGAAGGGAACAAACCAACTTATGAGAAGAAACGCCTTAAGAATAAATTTGAAGTAAAGATAATTACCGAAACCCTTGCTGATATTTTTGCCAAGCAGGGTAATTACTTTGATGCAATGGAAGCCTATACCTACCTTTTAAAGATAAAGCCTGAGCGCAGGGAAACACTTGAGAGTAAAATAAGCGAAGTTGAGGTACAGATAAATAAGCTTATTAATGATTTTTAGTTTTTGGAGAGTACAGCGTCTGTGTTGATACTTTTATTCTGGCACCCCAGGCTGGACTTTGATGACCTTTTCACCTTTTATCACTACACTTCCTGATTTTGCTCCTTTAAATTTTGATACATTTTTCCCTTCAGTATAAGCTACAGGTACTGATTTAGCGTTCTTAGCCTTGCTGTAAAATGCGCATATTTCAGCCGCAATTTTAATGTAATCCTTAGGTATAACCCCGTCA
>CAZOAP010000015.1:0-24717 GCA_964577645.1 uncultured Ignavibacteriales bacterium | reverse complement strand
CAGCCATGGCACCACAGAAAAAGTGGCATTCATGCTTGCAAAAAAGCTTACATCCTCAGGTGATGACGTACGGGTTATTGATCTTGCAAAAACCAGGCGTCCGCATATCGGTGATTATGAAAAAATGATAATCGGCGGTTCAATTCATGTTGGCAGGATACAGAAAGAAATAAAAGCATATTGCGAAAAGAATTCAGAAATACTATTAACTAAAAAGCTTGGTCTTTACATTTGCTGCATGGCGGCTGATGAGAAGACCCGCAACACTGAGTTTGAAAGCTCGTTCCCGGATGAACTGAAAGAACACGCTTCTGCAAAAGGGATCATGGGCGGCGAGTTCCTGCTGGAGAAAATGAACTTCATAGAAAAGCTTGTTGTAAGAAAAATTGCTCATGCCAAGGAAACAGTTCACGATATAGATCTTGATGCCGTTGAAAAATTTGTAAATGAAATTTCATAGCATTAATTTACTTCAGCATACCCCCGGTATACATCGGCTTAAAGCCCATTAACAGATTTTTTATTATTACAGCTAAACACTGCTGCCGGATCTTTATCCCCTAAAAAACGAATTAATTTTAAATTGTGGTTAATAATCATTATTTTTGCATATTACAGAATATATAAAACCGTTTAAAGAGAGTTATTAATGAAAGAGCAGTGGGCTAAAGAATTATACGTAAGGGGTGAAAAGGCAGCTGATTACGCTGATATTTATGAAATTAACAAACTTGCCTTCGGAAGAGAAGATGAAAGCAGGCTGATTGAAGATATCCGCAAGACAAAGAATTACGAATTTGGTTTTTCACTCGTAGCTGTAAAAGAAGATAAGATACTTGGACATGCACTTTTTTCAAAAGCATTTGTTGTTCATAAAGGAAGGCGCTTTAAGTGCCTGGCACTGGGTCCCATAGCAGTTTTGCCTGAACACCAGAGAAAAGGTATAGGCAAAGCTTTAATTGCAGAGGGTTTTGAAAGAGCCAAAGAAGTTGGTTTTGGGGCTGTTGTTGTACTGGGCGATCCTGCATATTATGAGCAGTTCGGTTTCAAGCCTTCAACAGCATATAAGGTAAGGTGTTCTTTTGCACCGGCTCCGGAATATTTTATGGTGAAGGAGATCACCCGTAACGCATTGCGCGGTATAATTGGTACTGTACAGTATGCCAGGGAATTTTTAACACTTGCCGAAGCTGATAAAAAAAGAGCGGAAGAAAAAGCAAATGAAATACCGGTCACAGATCAATCTGTGATTACTGCTGAAGAAAATACAGCTGTAAACACAGTTGAAGCTCCCGCAGAAGTGAATGAAAATATAAATATGGAAAACACTGCACCTGAAAATATTGCAACCGATAACATTATATCCGATAATGTTCCTGCAGATAATAATGAAACAACCGGCAGCGCTGGTGATAAACCGGGTAATATGGAAACTGTTATATGAAATTAATGATGTAATAAATATCAGGTTAAAGCTCCCGCCCGCGGAGCTTTTTTTGTAAAATTATTAATTTTATAATGCTGAACAAAGAAATAAAAACCGAAAGGGTCCTGCTTAGAAAATACACAGAAGCAGACAGGCAGGAATGTGTAAGGATATTGACGGATCCCGAGGTAAATAAGTTTATGGGCGGCAGAACTGAAGATCCTGCAGAAGGCAATAAGATTTTTGATAAGATCTTTGAAATATATAACGGGGCTTTGGGCAGCAGGCACTTTGAGCTGTGGGCAATAGAGTATGAAGGAAAATTAATTGGTGATTTTGAGCTGAAACAAACAGATAATACAGTTGGTAACGAGCTTGAAGTTGTTTATATAATAGATAAACCCTATTGGGGTATGGGTCTGGCTTCAGAGATACTGAAAGAGATCATTAAGTATGCACTTTCTATGAATAAATGTGTTGTTGCCACACTTAACCCCGAAAATGTTCAGACGGTCCGCGCTCTTGAAAAGGCAGGGATTGAAAAGGAAGGTTGGATAGGCGAAGATGATGACCGCTGCTTTAAAGTATGGCTTATGATGCGTGATTGATCTGCATATAAATATTTTTCTTTTATATATGATCCTGCCTTTATCTTTTAAATTTAAATTGCATAATATTATGGTTACTTTTGTAATGAAAATGGCCGGTTAACTTTCAATTTACGGGAGGTTTTTATGCTTCAGAGGTATAATTTCTTAAACGGGGCTCTTACGGAATCAACAGAAGAACATTGCAGGGTTCAGGTATATGTAAATCCGGATAACGAAGAAAAAGAGTTCATAGCCAGCGAGTATAATGTTGACCGGCATACGGTTGAATCAGCCACCGACCCTGACGAAATATCACGTATAGAGTTTGAAGATGATAATATCTTTATTATCTGGAAGCGGCCAAAAAATTATTTAAGCTCCGATAACTTTCTCTTCGGCGTGTCATCAATCGGCTTATTCCTGTTCAAAGAACGCCTGGTAGTTGTTCTGCCCGAAGATGTTTCTTTGTTTGACCAGAAACAGCAGCTTCATTTTGTATCATTGATGGATATCATTATAAAATTCCTTTACAATTCAATACGCCATTACCTTGACCATATCAAAGCGATGAAGATAATTTCCAGGGAAATACAGATAAAGCTTAATGCATCGATGGAAAATGAGTACCTGATCCAGATGTTCAACTTAAGCGAGAGCCTTATTTATTATATCAACGCTATCAGCTCAAACCTCACGGTATTAATAAAGCTCAGGAATTACTTTGAAAAACATTCCGGTGAAAGCTTCCCGGGCAATGATGAAAGGTTTGAACAGCTTGAGGATATTATCATAGAAAACAACCAGTGCTTAAAGCAGGCTGAAATATATTCTTCGGTTCTCTCCGGCCTGATGGATGCACGCGGAAATATCATTAACAATAACATGAACGTGCTGATAAAGAACCTTACGATGATAAATATCATATTCCTGCCGCTGAACCTTCTTGCAAGCATAGGCGGCATGAGCGAATACAGCATGATGACAGAAGGTATGGACTGGAAGCTCTCATACGGGATATTTTTAGGGGCGATGGGGGTGCTTGGCTGGGTTACACTAAAGTTCATAAACCGTATAAATGCTATGAGCCGGCAGTCGCATATTGTGAGAAAATCATTATTCAGCAAGCTTAAAAGCTGGAAACAGTCCGGCGGCAACTCAGGCGGAATTTAAACTGACATTGCAATATGAATTTCATGAATATTTATTTAGTTGATGGCAGGTATATTCATAAAAATACTTAAAATGAGTGCCTGGGCAATAGGCCTGCAGATGTTTTTACCCGTAATTACATCGGGAGTAATATATTTAGCCGGATATCCTTTAACGGCGTTTTTAGTTTTCCAGTTATTTATAGAAGCGTTTGCGCTTTGGCAGCTTTCCATGGGGATCGTGCTCTCAAAATACTCCGCTGCCGGAAAGATCCGCGTTATATTTATATTTAATATGATCTTTGCTCTTGTATACAGGTTTGGCTCAAATGCTTTCCAGGTTTGGCATTATGTAAAACATGGCGGTTTTGCGGAAATGGAAAAACTGTACTGGCTGGTACCTGTACATATTTACGCAAGTGCAGGAATGATATACTGTTTCTGGCTGAATGCTAAATGGATACGTGAAAATGAAACTGCTGACGTGACCGGGAATAATGAAAGTGAATGGAAAACATTCTTCAGGGTACTGTTGTTTCCCTGGGGTTTATGGAACATTCAGCCAAGGCTCAACGCAATTGTTTCGAAATATAATCAGAATTAATTAATGGGAAAAGTTACAATTACACAGCTTATATATTTAAATGATGGCGGCGAGCAGGATTTTCTTGAGTATGAATCAATTGTGCTGCCGCTGGTGGAAAAATATGGCGGAAAGCTTGAATTAAGGTTAAGGCCGGGAAGAGAAAGTTTTATCCATCCCTCAGAAGGCGAGGTGCCGTATGAAGTGCATATTGTTACGTTTGAAACAAAAGATGATTTGAAAAGATTTAAAAATGACCCGGTTAGAATTAAGAATCAGGATCTGCTTAGGAACTCAATAAAAAAGATTACTTTAATTGAATCCGCCGGTTCAGAAAATATTCAACTAAACTATTATTAACAGTGAAAAATTATCCTAAATATATATTTTTTATATTAATTCTTATCGCTTCGGGGGTTAATGAAGTTTTTTCCGGTGATAACGGCACCTATTTGCAGTATGCTCTCAGGGTTAAGGATTTTGATACAACGGGTTACAGTATCTCAAAAGCCGGTGATGGCGAAATAAATATTAAAAATTCCGGCGGCAGTATATTAAGATTCCGAGTAAATGAAAAAGATGAGCTCCTCGCCTATCATTGCGGTATAGTTTATATCTATTATGAGTTTTCATCGGGCTGGATCAACAGGTACAAAACATATGATAAGAATGCGGAACTAAAAGGCGACGATGAATTTGATGACCTGGCAACAGTTGAATATGAAATAAAAAAAATGAACCTGCTGCATGCAAAGTTTGAAGTACTGGACCAGGCAGATGGCAATATAGAGATGAACGATGTAAACGATAAGATCGTCTATATAAAGGCATATAATTCAAAAAATAAGCTCATAAAAGAAAACTATATTTCATCCAAGGAGTACTGGAATGCTAATAATGTTATTTACGGGCCATAGGATATAATTTGCAGCAGAATAATAAAATTAAGATCGTTGGAATTTCCGGCAGCTTAAAAAGCACATCGTCAAACTCAGCCTTAACGCGTGCTATTGGCGGTTTGATGCCTGAAAATGTTGAGTATACTGTCTTTGGTTCGCTGGGTGAGCTGCCTCACTTTTCTCCTGATATTGACGGTGATAATTCACCCGCTGTTGTTACCAGATTCCGTAAACTGCTTAAAAACGCGGACGGTGTAATTGTTTGCACGCCGGAATACGCTTTTAACCTGCCCGGTGTTTTAAAGAATGCTCTTGACTGGACTGTATCGACAGGTGAGTTTTACGAAAAGCCGACTGCAGTAATCAGTGCTTCTCCGCTGCCATCAGGGGGCGATAAGGCACATTACTCAGTAATGATGACAATGACTGCAATGCAGGCAACGGTTACAGATAAGGCAAAGCTAATGATACCAAGCATAAATAAAAAAATGAATGGTGATGAAATTACAGATTTTGATACTCGTGATAAATTAATTTCCGTTGTGAATGAATTGTTAAAGGTTATTGCAGAAAAACCGGGATTCAGATTATAAAATTTACATAAATTCAACCGTTACCAAAAGTCTTTCGCCGAATTCTTTTTTAAATACGCTTCTCACAAACTGCAGCTTTCTGGTTTTGTGGATCTCGCCTGAGATATCGCCGCCTTTGAGCGTAACAAGCTTTGCACCGGGTTTAATAAGGTCCTTAGACCATACGCAAAGATCCTGCAGCACTGCAACTGAGCGTGATACAACATAGTCAAATGAATGTGCCAGCCCCCCTTTTACACCTTTTAAAAATGGTGAATCAGCATGAGCAAGCTCCTCAGCACGGCTGCATATAGCGCGTGCGTTTTTAAGCTCCATTCTTTTAATGATTTCGCTTACTACGGTAATTTTCTTTTGTATGGAATCGACTAAGACTATGTTCACCTCAGGGTGATGGATAGCAATAACTATACCCGGGAATCCCCCGCCTGTACCGAGATCCAGAATCTTCAGCCCTTCTTTAAAATCGATACCGTTGAAAAAAAGCCTTGAGTCTTCTATCAGATCAAGTACATTTGGTTTTTTTCGGGATACGAGGTTAATTTTCGAATTCCATTCAATGAGCAGGTCATTATATTGCTGCTCTTTTACAAGTGTTTGCCAGTTTTCTGATTCCATATCATTGTAAAAATGGTGAATTGATGTGATTAAAGAAATGGAATGATATTGGTAGAAAAGCATGTGTGACCCCTAAAGGGGTCAATCTATTTTTTGTTTAACTTTAGGCTACCAATATATGACCGCTACGCGGCCAGATTCTACGTATTACGATCTATAAGCAATCTTTATAAATATAAGCGGATAAAAAATGGGCTTTGTTTGTTGACTCCGTAGGAGTCAAACGTATATAGAAAGAGTACGATAAAAAACTATAACGACCCCGTAGGGGTCGAACAGATTGCGCGCAAAATGAAAAATCTTTTTACATACCCGGACTCATTAAAGTAAATGCCAGGGCAAGGACGGCAAAGATCAATACATCAGCTACGCTTATTATTAATCCAAGTATGCAGAAGAGTTTTTTAGTGTTTTTCTGAAATAAGCTTATGATACCTAAAATAAATCCCCCGGATAAAATAATAATAAATAGTATTCCCATACCTATTGAACTGAATACAGCTTCAATAATTGTATCGGGGTTAAATGATTTTTCGAGATAATAGTTTGTGTAAAGGAGAAAAATAATTAATCCGGCCAGGTTTAATATGCCGATAAGAAACGAAGCTATCCCGGTTTTTGAGTGCGGCAATTGTTCTCCTTTACAGTTAACCTTTGATATAAATGGAAAGTATCGAAGCATCAGAGGGCGATACGCCTGAAATGCGTGATGCCTGGCCGATGCTGCGCGGGCGCACCTTGTTGAGCTTTTCCCTGCCTTCGGTTGAAAGTGATTTTATCTTATTGAAATCGAATTTCTCGGGTATCTCAATTGATTCAGTGCGGTTAAATGCCTCGACCTGCTCTGCCTGCCTAACAATATAACCCTCATACCGCATTTCAATTTCGATCTGGTCGGTAATGATCTCGCTCTCTTTTATCTTTTGCATAAGCGGATTTTCTGCAAAGTATGGTATGGCAAGAAGCTCACCAAGCTTTACCTCATTGCGTTTAACTATCTGCGCAAGCTGGTCTGATTGCTTTAGCGGTGATGCGTTCACTGATTCAAGATATTCGTTCACATCACGGGGCTGTATATAATTGGATTTAAAGAACTCTATCCCCTCTTTAATGAGGTTTTCTTTTTCAATGGTACGGTTATAAATATCGTCGGGTATCAGGCCGAATTTATGGCCGTATTTCATGAGCCTTCTGTCGGCATTATCCTGTCTAAGGATAAGCCTGTATTCCGCGCATGAGGTAAATATCCTGTACGGTTCATCGGGAATTTTATTTATCAGATCATCGATCAATACGCCTATATAAGCTTCGCTGCGCTTGATAATAAAGGGCTCCTCCCCTTTTATTTTAAGGGCTGCATTAATGCCTGCTATCAGACCCTGTGCCGCAGCTTCTTCATATCCAGATGTTCCGTTTATCTGTCCCGCCACATACAGACCCGGAATAAGCTTTGTCTCCAGGGTTAAGTTCGTTTGATAGGTCGGCAGAAAATCATATTCAACCGCATAACCTGCACGCATCATATTAACGTTCTCTAATCCGGGAATTGTTTTAAGTGCAGTATATTGAATATCTTCAGGCAGGCTTGAGGAAAATCCGTTCATATAAACAACGTTGGAATTTATTCCTTCAGGCTCAAGAAATATCTGGTGTCGTTTTTTATCGGCAAATCGGAATATTTTATCTTCTATCGAAGGACAGTATCTTGGACCTGCTCCGGTGATCCTGCCGGTGAACATTGGTGAGTCATCAAATCCTGTACGCAAAATGTTATGGGTTTCTTCATTGGTATACGTAAGGTAACATGATATCTGCGGCAGCTTTGGAAAATTACCATTGGTGAAAACTGAAAATGGTGCCGGCTTTTCGTCACCGGGCTGTTCAGAAGTTACTGAGAAATCGATGGTATCAAGCTGCAATCTCGGAGGTGTGCCAGTTTTGAGTCTCGCCGTTTTAAACCCTTGATTTAACAGATAACTAGAGAGTCCTTTGGCTGATCGTTCGCCAAATCTTCCGCCTTCATTCTGCTGGTGACCCATGTGCATAACCGCATTCAGGAATGTACCGCTTGTGATAATCACCGCCTTGCAGAATATTTCATAACCGAGTGAAGTTTTAATTCCTGAGATATTTCCATTTGTATCGCGAGCAAGCTCATCAACTGTGTCCTGGATCAATGTAATATTTTGACAGCTAAGGATAAATTCTTTAGCAACTTTCGAATATAGATCTCTATCGCTTTGGCAGCGTGGCGACCAGATAGCGGGTCCTTTAGACTTATTTAACAGCCTGAACTGTATTCCTGAGTCATCTGCAATTCTTCCCATGACACCGCCAAGAGCATCAATTTCTTTAACAAGGTGCCCTTTTGCGGAGCCACCAATTGCTGGGTTACACGACATTCTACCAATAGCATCAAGATCCATAGTAACCATACCAACGGTACAGCCCATGCGCGAAGAGGTCCATGCCGCTTCAATTCCGGCGTGACCTGCTCCAACTACAATGATATCGAAATATTTGCTTGGCTTCATATGTTTTTTCAAATCCCCAACGACAAACCGGGCTTTACTTTGTTAAATGTTCAATCTTAGATTACCTTAAAATATCCCCTCCCTTTTCAAGGGAATTTAATCATAAGTTTCACGTGAAACATTATTAGTATCTACAGGGCTTTGGTACCACAATTTTAGTTTCTCCCAGAAGTAAAAAATAGCAAAAATAATGTCAAAAACGGGTTATTTCTCCACATTGTTTCTCGTGAAACATTACTTTTTGATTATGAGATTGCCGCGCTTCGCTCGCAAAAAAGCGTACATAGCTACTTCCCTATACAGAACTTTGTGAAGATATTATTTAAGATATCAACATTGGCAGTTTTACCGATAATTTCAGAAATGGAGTCCATGGCTGCCCTAATTTCAAATGAAATCAACTCGTTACCTCCACCCTGCACAATCTGATTTTCCGCATTAACAAGATATTCACAAGATTTCAACAAACAGTCCCTGTGCCTTTCGTTGGTTATAATAACATCACTAGAAGCATTTTTGTTGATCAATTTTTGCGATTTTTTGATAATTTCACTCTCCAAAACATTCATATTTTCGCCTGTTTTTGCAGAAACCGATAATCCTGATTTTGAAGCTGTAGTACTCAAATCAAGCTTATTATATACCTTAATAGTCTTTTCCTCTGAAGATTCTGAATACCCGCTGGGTGAACTGTTAGTATTTGAAATATCTTCAACCTCCAATATTATATCCGCTTCATCTATTTTAAGCATTGAGCGTCTTACGCCTTCTTTTTCAATAACATCTTTTGTTTCGCGGATCCCTGCTGTATCAACCAGGTTAAATTGTATTCCACCCATAACAAGTGGTTCTTCCAGGTAGTCACGGGTAGTGCCGGGAATATCACTTACAATAGCACGATTTTCATCTAAAAAATAGTTAAAAATACTGGATTTTCCAACATTGGGTTTGCCTATAATTGCCAAATTGACGCCATTGCGAATAATTTTGCCGCTTTCATAGCTTTGGGTCAGGCTTTGGAATTTTGCAATAAGCTTATTTACTTTTTCAAGTAAAACATCCTTTTCAACCAGGTCTATTCCCTCTTCAGAGAAATCCAGCTCTAGCTCAAGCAGTGAGCAATAGTTTATAAGGTCTTCGCGCAGCTCTTTAATTTTATTTGAAAACCTTCCTGTAAGCTGCCCGAGAGCTAACCTGTTTGCCTGTTCTGTTTTTGCTTTGATAAGATCAGAAACTGCTTCAGCCTGCGCAAGATCCATTTTGCCGTTCAGGTATGCTCGCTTTGAAAATTCACCGGGCTCTGCGTGGTAAGCGCCGAGCTTTACGAGCAGATCACTTACCTTCCGGTAAATGTAGCTACCTCCATGTGTTGAGATCTCCACAACATCTTCGCCCGTGTATGAATTGGGACCTTTGTAAAATGTTGCTACTACTTCATCAATAAATTCCGTACCGTCAAACAAATATCCATGATGCGTAGTATGTGAGATGTAGTGGTCGACATGAAGCGGCAGAAATTCAGCATAACTCTTTGATAAACAATTAGATATAAGCAAAAATGTGTCTTTTCCGCTCAGCCTTATTACTGTTATTCCGGACTCCCCTACCATGGTAGCGGGTGCAAATATTATTCTGTTATCAAAGCTCATATGAACTGCAAAGATAGGGATTAATGATGAGTGAAAAAATGAATAAGAGGCTTCCTTAGCTCCCCTCCTTTTTTAAGGAGGGGAAGAGCCCTGCTGCAAGCGGGGCGAGGGGTGGTTACTTAAAAAATAAATCAAATAGATTTATGTGTTTCAAAAGCGACCACCCCGTCTCGCACTTTGTGCGAGCCACCCCTCCTAAAAACAGGAGGGGAGCTGTTATAATATGAGCATGATCGGCTTTGAAAATAGCTTATGCTGAAAACTTTTCTCGAGTTCAATTTAAAGTATTAATAATTTCGGTTTATGGAGTTAAAAATTATTTCTTAGTTTGTAATAATTAATAAAATTATTTTAGAGTATGGCGTTAAAAATTATTATAACCGGTGCAACGGGAATGGTTGGTGAAGGTGTTCTGCTGGAGTGCCTTGTTAATCCGCTTGTGGAAAGCGTGTTGGTTGTTGGAAGAAGACCGTGCGGTATGAGTCACCCAAAGCTAAAGGAGCTCATCCACAACGACCTGGCGGCGCTCTCCCCATATACGGATAAGCTTGCCGGTTACGATGCATGTTTTTTCTGTGCGGGAGTTTCCTCTGTGGGGAAAAAAGAAGAAGAGTTTGCGCGGCTGACATATGATCTGACTGTAAGTTTTGCAGAAGTATTTAAAAATGCTAATCCGGGTAAGTCTTTAACGTTTTGTTATGTCTCAGGATATGGTACCGATAGTACAGCCTCGGGGAAAACAATGTGGGCAAGGATCAAAGGCCGCACAGAAAATAAACTGCTGGAGATGTTTCCGGGTGGCGGCTATATGTTCAGACCGGGAATAATGAAGCCAATAAAGGGACAGAAACGGATACTGAAGTTTTATTTTGGCTGGCAGGTAACGTATCCGATAATGAGATTTTTAATGCCCAAGTTTGCATGTACGCTGGAGGAGGTCGGAAAGGCAATGATAAATTGTGCGATCCATAAGCCCGGGAAACATGTTTTAGAGGTAAGGGATATTGTTATGGCAGCAAAGAGCTGAAGGCTTTAAGTACTGAAACCGGGCACAAGATTAATCAGACCACCCCGTCCCGCGTTACCGCAGTCCACCACTCCTTATCTAAGGAGGGGAGTTTTAGAAAAACAAAATTTAAAGACAATGAAAAAGATATTTAATTTTACTGCTCTCCTGTTGTTTGTGATAATTTTTGCACTGGCATCCTGCGGGAAGAAGCAGGATACAGGTAACATGCAGAACGGTACAGATACTACAAAAAAAGAAACCGGCAAAAAGGAAAACGGAAACATGGAAACCGGTACGCAAAAAAGCGGACTGGATACTTTCCTTACCGTTGGTTATATGTACTGGGTGCCGCCTGCAATACTAAATGAACACTGGGCCGCTGTAGTTACAGGAGAAGTGGCGAGTATAGAAAAAAGAAGGATAGGCTCAACAGATCCCAATAAGAACGAAGTTTTCGGTATGATAAAGATAGATAACGTGCTGTACTCCGAGCCGACCGTAGAAGCGAACATGAAGGACCAGAAGTATATCCGCACAGATGCGCTGAAGGGCTTTAAGCAGGGCGATAAGGTCCTGGTATATTTTGTGAAGTACGAAAACAAATATGCAATCAAACGCGGGAATGTGAAGAAGATATCGGGTAATGATGATGAGCTTGTGGGGCTATCTAAACGGTACATTGATAATTCACAGGATTCGATGAAAATCCTTACCGATATGAAGGAATATAAGTTATGGGGCAAGTATGATGTGGGGACAGCAAGCCGCATGATGCAGGCATATGAGGAGAAGGGCGCTAAATAACAAATAACATATAATTCATGTGTGACCCTGCTGAGGGCATAATATTTTTATAATAATTTTAGCATGACTCCGTCAGGGGTCAAACATTTATAGAAATAATTTTGCAAAATGATCGACTCCATAGGAGTCGCACAGATATTTATAGCTTAATCGGGTAGCGTTAAAGTGCGGGAAATGTTAATAAATCTTAACTTAATATTAACGTAGTGGGTGTATTTAAAGGGAAATCGGTGTATTTCTATTAAAAACATTGACAAATCTGCTTTTTTTAATTATTATGCAAAGCGAGTCTGAGCTTTTTAATGTTGATAAGTTGTGAATAACTGTTCACACCTTGTTAAAAATTGTTTAAAACACTCTCCTCCATCAATATCATATATGTAAAGTTATTAACATTTTCATGTTAACAACACCTCAACAATAGGGTTTACTTATTAATTAACATAAGTTTAACTTTTTGTTTTGATTGTTAATTACTTTTATGAGTATTGAGATTTTTATATAATTAAAGCATTTATTTTAATCTTAATATTAAACTAACAGGGTTTACTCATTTAAAATAGAAACTTAACTGAAATTGAACGGACACGAATTAAAACATAACGAAGATACCTACTTAAATCCATCCGGTGATGCAGCAGCAATTAAAAATGAAGAGTTAATTTCGGGAAATTTATCTTTGACACCTGAACAGGTTATAGATAAAAATCAGCAGGAAGCTTTCAATACGTGGACACGGTTCATGGATATTGTAAAGCTGAATGTCTCTGAGCTCAAATTAAACACATGGTTCAAGCCAATTAAGCCTAAATCACTTGAAGGCACAGTGCTTACAATTTCAGTACCAAGCCAGGATTATTATGAAATGATAATTTCACGGTTCGGAGATATTGTCGTACGCGCCATAAGATCAATTTTAGGTGATACAGGAAAGATAATATATGTGATAGACCCGCGCACTACATTTTCACAGGAGCCGGAGCTTCTTGAGACTCCCCCGCCGGAAACCGGCAACACAACAAAAGCCGGCACTGAGCAAAATACATTTGATCCTAACTTCTACAGGCCGGGGCTTAACCAGCAGCAGACAAGCGTTCAGGAAACTGACCCTGCCCTTTCACAAAAATGTTTTCTGAATCCCGAATATACATTTGAAAATTTTGTTAAAGGCAAGAACAATGAGTTCGCAACGGCTGCAGCAATATCTATTGCAAACAAACCGGGTGCACAGTATAATCCATTAATGCTTTATGGCGGTGTTGGTTTAGGAAAAACACATTTAATGCAGGCTATAGGCAATCATATAAAAGCTGCAAACCCGCAGATGAAAGTTATGTACCTTTCGGGTCCGGATTTTACCACGAATTTCATTCAAAGCATACGCATGAACAAGGCGCATGAGTTTGAAAGGTTCTATAAATCGCTTGATATGCTGATAGTGGATGATATACAGTTTTTGGAAGGCAAGGAAAGCACACAGGATTCATTCTTCCAGATATTCAACTCACTGTACCAGCTCAAAAAACAAATAGTGCTGTCATGTGATAAGCCGCCTCATCAGCTTGAAGGCTTAGAGGAGCGCCTTATAACCCGCTTCCAGTGGGGCTTGACGGTTGATATCCAGGCACCTGACCTTGAAACAAGGATAGCTATTTTAAACAAGAAGTGTGAAAAAGAAGGCTTTGAGGTTCCGTATGAAGTACTGGAATTCATAGCTCTGAACATAAAAGATAATATCCGCTCTCTTGAAGGATGTTTAAAGAGCCTTTTATTTGATGCTGAGCTGACCCGCTCCCCTGTTAACATTGATATGGCTAAGCGTAGCGTACTGAAGTTTGGAGGTATAAAAAACCGCAAGCAGAATATTGATATCAGCGTGATAATTGCTTCAGTATCAAAATATTTTAATATTGATGAATCGTTATTAAGGCTGAAATCAAAACAGCAGGAAATAGTTCACGCACGCCATACTGCAATGTATTTAAGCAAGGAATTAACATCCTCATCTCTGCAAACCATAGGCGCGCATTTTGGCGGAAGGAACCATGCAACAGTAATTCACGCCTGCAAATGCATTGAAGAAGTTATCAACAAAGATCACTCGTTCAAAGATAAACTCGAGCAAATCAAGGAGATGTTATTAACATAGAATTGTTGATACATCATAAATTTATATCAAGCTATCCACATTAAACGGATAGCTTTTGTTTTTTATAATATATGTGCCTGCTATGTTAACAACCGGGCAGGTATTTAACAAAGCTGTTAACAGTTTTTTATATCATATGTTTTATTTTCATTCTATATTTAAATATAAACCGTTAAATTTATACTTATCAACAGTACTACTACTACATCTTTTCTTTTTTATATAATAAAGATTAAGTATAGTAGTGTAGCCAACAGGCGAGATAAATAAATAGTGAAATGGTGTTTTAAATATAAATTTATTAAAGAGAATTTTAAAATATTTGGTTTATTAATGAAACACTTCACTTCGTTCAGTGTTTAAATATGTTAGAAAAACTCACAATAAAAAATTACCTGCTGTTAAAGAACATTGAAATTGATCTTTCAAAAGGATTTAACATAATTACCGGTGAAACAGGGGCGGGTAAATCAATACTTATAAATGCGCTAAATTTATTACTTGGTGGCAGGGCTGATTATGCCATTATCAGCAAAAATAAGGATAAAATGATAATTGAGGGTATTGTGAGCATTTCTAAAGATAATAAATCTGTAATAGGCAGAATTCTGAAAGAGCATGAAATTGAATCAATTGGTGATAACCTGATAATAAGGCGTGAATTATATACCAAGGCATACAGCCGCTGTTTTATAAATGATACACCGGTTGGTACCAATGAGCTTAAAGAAATAGGTGAGGTGATAATAGATATTCACTCACAGAATGAACACCAGTCCTTATTAAAAAAGGAAGTTCATATTGAGCTGGTTGATTCATACCTGGTAAAAAAGGAAGGAAAGAAATTTGAGGATAAGCTTGATAGTTATAAACAGGGTTATGAACAGCTGTTAATAAAACAGAATGAGTTTGATGATATAAACCGGAAGAAAAGTGAGCTTGATTCAAAACGCAGCTTTATAGATTTTCAGCTGAAGGAAATACTTGAAACGGATCCTGCTGCGGGTGAAGATGATGAACTTGAAAACGAGCTGAAGACAGGGGAGAACATTGAAAGCATAAGGGAATCACTGACCCTGGCTTATGCAAATCTTTATGATGATGAAGGCAGTGTGCTTGAAAAAATAAAGATAGTTGAAAAAGAGCTTGGCAAAATAGGGGAGTATAACACTGATATCCAGAAAATTCTGGGTGATGTAAGCGAATCAACAACTGCGCTGCGTGAAGCAAGCAGGCTGCTTGGTTCACTTCTTGATAATCTAAGCTTTGATCCCGCTCGGGTTGAAGAAATCCGCGAACGTTTGTATAAGCTGCAGTTCTTAAAGAAAAAATACGGCGGCTCGATAGAGGAAGTAATTAAGCTTAAAGAAAACCTTGAAAAAGACCTTAGCCTGGTTGATAATTTTGATGAGACTATAAATAATTTAAAGAAGGAAATAACTTCATTAAAAACCGACCTGCTGAAAAGGGCCGGGGAGATATCCAGATTAAGGAAAGATAAATCAAAACATCTGGAAACAGAAGTTGTAAAGATATTAAAGGAAGTAGGTTTTGAAAATGCAGAGTTTAAGGTAAATATAACCTCACCCCCAGCCCCTCTCCTAAAAGGAGAGGGGGGAGATGTCCTCAATAAAAATGGGTATGATGATGTTGAGTTTATGGTTAAGATAAACAAGGGTGATGAGTTTTCATCGCTGAGGAAAACAGCATCTGGCGGGGAAGTATCCAGAATAATGCTTGCGGTGAAATCAGTGCTTGCAGGAGCAGATAAGGTTGATATACTTGTGTTTGATGAGATCGATACGGGCATCAGCGGCAGGATAGCGCAAAAAGTGGGCAGAGTAATGAAGGGGCTATCCGGCTACCGGCAGGTAATAGCAATTACCCACTTAGCACAGATAGCAGCCCTGGCTGATGAGCACCTGCTGGTTGAAAAAGAGACAGAAGGTAATTCAACAATTACAAAAATACGTCCGCTGGATAAGAACGAGAAAGTTATTGAAGTCGCTAAACTACTAAGCGGCGAAAAAGTTACAGATGCAAGTATTAAGAGCGCGAAGGAATTGATGTCGGTTTAAGGCAAAAGTAAAAAAGCAAAAGGCACTATAAGCTCCCCTCCTTTCCTAAGGAGGGGAAGAGTTCGGCTGCAGCCGAACGAGGGGTGGTTTCAAGATATTTTAGCTAAAAAAAGAAGTAACCACCCCGTCATAACTCGCCAAGGCTCATTATGCCTGCCCCTCCTTAAGAAAGGAGGGGAGCAAAGATCAATATCATGCATACAAACAAACTTCATAACTTACAAAACCTGAAAGAACGCAGAAAAAAACTTCGCTCAGAATTGACACCGGCAGAAGCCTTTTTGTGGACAAAATTAAGCAACGGAAAATTAGATGGCAGAAAATTCAGAAGACAGCACAGCATAGGCTCATTTGTCATGGATTTTTATTGTCCAACAGAAAAACTTTCCATAGAACTTGACGGCAGCCTGCATTTTACTGAAGAAGGTATTGAAAATGATAAAAGGCGTACAGAATACTTAAGAGCAGTTGGAATTAACGAAATAAGATTTAAAAATGCTGAAGTATTTGAATTAACTAATGAAGTTTTAAATAAAATAAAAGCATGTTTTAAAAAAGAATAAAACCACCCAGAAATTTGCCAGCGCAAATTTCAGCCCCTCCTTAAGAAAGGAGGGGAGCGTTTTATAATAAAGATAATTTTTTAGAATCAAAAAACAACATAGATGAAACAGTTACCCTACCTTGAATTATTTAATTTACTTAAACAGAAGTTTGCTTCTGCAGAAAGGGAAATTAATATTCCGGAACTTGGGATAACTATTTCACGGAATAAATTTCATTCAAAAGGTGCTGCGGTTTTACCCGGCAGGAAAAATTATCACTGCCATAAGCATGAAAAAAGCTTTGAAGCAGACGACCAGGCAAAAGGAAATTACCAAACCGAAGAAAGATCGATACTGCTTGCTCACGACAGCGAAATTACATGCAACGAAGAATTTGATTACATTATTATAAATAACGAAAATTCTGCTGAAACAAATAATGCAATAATACTTTTCCACGGGCTTAACGAAAAAAAGTGGGATAAATACCTGCCATGGGCTTACCGGCTGCTTAAGAATACGGGCAAACCGGTCATATTATTTCCGCTGGCATTCCATATGGACCGCGCGCCAAAAGAATGGTCGATTGCGGTAAACATGAATGCTGTTGCAAAAGAACGCGCGCATACTGACCTGCTTAACAGCCACACATCATTTGTAAATGCCGCAATAAGCTCCAGGCTTGAAGCAAACCCTCAGCGTTTTTTCTGGTCGGGATTAGAGAGCTACATTGATGTTTCTGTATTCCTGCAGGAATTAAATCACGGCAGGGTAAACGGCTTTGCAAAAGGTACAACTGCCGATGTGTTTGGTTACTCAATAGGCGCGTATTTTGGACTGATATTAATAATGGCAGGTGCCGGCGGACTTGCAGAGGACTCAAAGCTGTTTGCGTTTTGCGGCGGCGCAACACTGGATAGAATGTATCCCATTTCTAAATACATACTCGATGCGCATGCGGCATCAGCTTTAGGGAGCTATTACCTGGAGCTGCTGAACAATAATTTTAAAAGTACGCCAAGGCTTGATCATTACTTAGGCATGGAGCATCCCGAAGAAGGTTATTTTAAATCGATGCTGCTCTATCACCATTACAAAGAGCTTCGCGAGGACCGTCTTCGCGGGGCTGCGGGCCGAATAAGGGCTGTTGCCTTAAAACAGGATTCAGTTGTGCCGCCGGTAGAAGTGATGAATACGCTAAAGGGTGAAATGCGCGATATAGAAATTAAAGTTGATATAGAAGACTTCCCTTATCCATACTCGCATGTAAATCCGTTTTCTCTGGCTGAAAAACACTCCGCAGATACAGATAATGCATTTGTAAAAATTATGGATTATGCGAGTGAGTTTTTAGGGTAATCAAAAGGCAACTTTCTTCCGCTTACAACGGTTTCTTTTTGGGTAGAAGCGACACATAACGCAAATGATTTAAGCTACGGGAAATTCTCTATTTGTGGTATATTCTTTTCTTTTTTCATAGGAAGAATTAATTTTTCTAGGAAATAGTACACCTCATAATGTAAAATTAATCAAAAAGCAGGAAAATTTGACATAATATGAATCAGTGGGAGTTATGATATGTGGAGAGAATGTGACAGATGAAAACATTAAGAGCTTAAAAAGAGCCGATAAGGGTTTGAGAATGTCAGAAACAAAGATTAAATAAAAACCATTATATAATTATTCTTTTTCGACAATTATTTTCATATCAATAACATAAACTGGGGAAACAAAACCAGATAATGTAAGTTTATGTGTTGCATGTGGAAAGGAAGAGGAAACCGAACCCGGTAACGTACTAGAGCTTATTTCTTCAACACCAATACCTTTTTTATGAAATTCTTGTGCATCATCCTCTGTTACATTCCAACAAACCACACAATTAACTTCGTTAAAAAGCTTAGTTTCATCATTAAAATCTATAAGAATTTTTGATAATTTAGCTTTAAATTCAATTACAACCTTTCTTGATCCCCACAGAGCATATAAATCATACTTGTTTTTATAACCTGCTACCAAAGGAACAATATTTGTTATTCGATCATTTCCCAAACATTCAAAGAATATTCCAGCAACACTAGCTTCTTGATCACGAGGTGTTTTTATAAACGAAGTCCCAGGCACGTCTAATGGTAATAAATTTTCAATTTCAGCAAAAATTTCATCTTTATCCCATTGTGAATCTATTACCACATCGCCTGAAATATATTTTGAAAGACGCTGAAACTCTCTAAACACCTCTTTAGCGTAGTTTTTATATATCTTAGCTTGCATTCCATGAATTGATTTTCTACCAATATCGAATTTAAGCAGTCTGTCTTCAAAAAGTATAAAAACCTGCGGCCAAGCTCCTTGAGCGCCAGTAATCGGAGTATCAACGGAAATACCAGTGGGCATTCCTTTTACGGAAGTAAAAATACCGGAATGAAAAGTAACATAACTAAATCGATCCACCCATTCTGAATTAGATATTTGTTCTGGTGTTGCAATACTATAAGCGACAGTTAAATCATCCCATGTTTTTCTTTTTGGCACAAAACAAGCATACCCCTTGATATTTCTTCCATGATGATCAAAAATCATTTTTTTATAGATAACCTTATCTTTTAACTTAACTCTTTTTTCATGATCCGTTCTATCGCTTTTACTGACATATTCATAATAATCTTCTAGGTCTATTTTACTCTGTTTATCTAAAATTTCTGTTGGTAGCCAATATCCAAATTTGACATTTTCCTGCTTAGAATCACCATCTTGGTTTACGTGAATCAACGTAACGTCAATATTAATATCTTCATCCCACAATGAATTTGTATTGCCGATTGCTGTTCTAGTCCTTAAAACAAACTTAAGCTGATTAAATGATAATTGAAACAAAGGAGAATCAAAAACCTTTTTCAGTACAACTTCAGTTCCTTGAAATTGTTCCTCTATTTCATTATACACTAACGAAGGAGTTGTTGTTGAAGAACTATTTTTCCAATTATATGCATCAATTACCCTTCCTTCGGAAGTTCCTTGTTCGCTACCACTCTTTATGTAAAAGTCATTACAGGTAAATAACACAAAGGTTAAGCCAACTCCTTTTTCCCCTATACTTGAATCATCTTCTTCTTTGTCGGTTTCAAAGGGTGCTAATAAATCGGGAATTCTATTAGGCGCTATGCCAATACCGTTATCTTTTATCGTAATAGCTTTATTTTGAGAATCAACTTTTATAACAATTGTCCCTGTTTTTATTTCTAATTTTCTTATGGCATCAACGGAGTTTTGTGTCAACTCTGCAAGTATATCCCAATCATTATTATAACTATCATCAATTCCAGTTATGCTTTTTCGTAATTGTTTTACACTTTGTTGTAAAAAATTAGGAATGGTTGCCATAATATTCTTTCTTAATTAATAAATAGAAGTCGTAATATATAAAAACAATTATGAACGTAAAATTGCTAAATCAAGCTATTTATTCTTTTTCTAACTTCACTTTAGTCCCTGTGACAAAACATTGTATTCAACCAAATTCTTTCTTTTTACTTCTTCCTAGAACCATTTTGTATGTACAGAAGGAGTAATTCATAAAAAACACCA
The DNA here is from genome assembly GCA_964577645.1 of uncultured Ignavibacteriales bacterium. Lineage (GTDB taxonomy): Bacteria > Bacteroidota > Ignavibacteria > Tepidaquicellales > OLB5 > OLB5. Next base: position 4,507 of record CAZOAP010000015.1, on the reverse strand, counting down.
GACTTTATGCATTCTGGATCTTTGGAAAGCAGGAGCCCGTTGGTGAGCACAAACACAACATTAAGTAGTTAATAGAAATCTAAAAAAAAGTTATTACACGTAATGTTTTTTCTGTGTATATATACTCAAGCGAGACAAGGGCTTTCTGATCACTTTTTTCTTTATTATAGAAGTTTAACATAACATTGAATTTGTAAACACCATGTTCTTCCAAGTAATCAAGATTGAAAATATAATTATTTTTTATTTTTTCCATTATAAGTTTTTCGAAATCATCAATTGAAAGGTTACTTAACTCCAATCTTTTCAAGATATCAGCTTTGTTAACTTTTAAATATTCCAATTTTTTCTCTTCAAGCACAACGGCAAATGTGTCCACATTTTCAACATTAGGGGTCATGGAGTTTATGGAAAAATGTCGATCTTTATCTCGAACATCACCCAAAGTCTGTTCAATTTTATAAGATAGGAAGACAGTATATTGATCCCCAGGGACACTTATTGATTTGAAGCCATTCTCTTTTAAATCATATCCATACATATTTATATTTTCATCAGGATCCCTATCGTCTTCGTGAGGCATGATAATAGAATCTTTTACTTTTACAAAATGATGGACTAATGTTGTTGATACATAATTTTTCAATTTGGAAGGAAAGGATAAGTTCGCAGCTCCAACAAATCCATCCATTTTTAGTAATTCAGAATTGAAATATTCTGATTGTGCATAGGATACATTGTTAATATAAATCAAATAATAAAGAGAGCTATGTTTGTAATCGAGCAAACTCTTACCAAGTGCTTCCTCTAAATTAGTCTTCAACTCTTCTTGTGTAAAGTGCTTTTCTAAATAGTCTCCAATTATAACACTGTTTGTACTCTTCTTATCAAACAATTTTAATAGATTATCAAATATATAATCTCCGTACATATCACTATTAATTTTACTGGTATCAAAAACTAACAATACTTCTCTAGGCTCTTTTAGGGGGATTAAAGCATTTTTAATGTCTGAATAAGCAATACCTTTTGACTGTAGCAACGAAACAAATTTGTTAAATAAAGCATTAATTTCTGCATGAGTTTGTTCGTTACTAAGATTAAAGTAACTAGATAAGACCTCAAACATTACATTATCTCTAGCGTTTACAGTGAATATGGGAGTTTGCATATTGTTTAAGAAGAATATTTTTTCTTATTTAATTCAGAGTTAATTCTATAAAGCAGGGTTTGATAAAGATCAAGAGGAGTCTCAAAACCCCCATAATTTTTTTCAGTAAATGTTCTGTATAACCAAGCAGCACCATTAAAATCATAAACAGAATATATATCAACCCTATAATAATAAATATATTTTCCGCTGTGAAATTTTGGAATTTCTATATGTTTTGATGAATAATATTCATTTAGAATGTCCCCAAGGCTCTCAATCAAAGTTTTAATTTTGGAGTTTAGCTCTAAATAAACTTCTTTAACCAAACCATGGATTTCACTTTCTATGACATCAATTTGTTGAATTTGCAGGTTTGTGCCAGATAAATAAACATGAATTTTTGAAAAATATTTCATAATATATTGTTTACTCTAAGATAAACAAACAAAGATTACTTTTCAAATTAATAATATTTAGAACCTATAAGAATCTTAGGTTTTTGTAGTATTTAATTTAACAGCGATAACTCCTTTTAAACTTTCGTAAATACGCTATCTTCCCGTCCGTAAGCCCCACACCCACAGCACAGGTTGTGCAGTAAAGCCGGACCAGCTAAAAAAATTATTTAATCTTAATTTGCTTTTGCGTTAATCCTTTTGACTGAACGTAATCATAAAGCTCCTTTGCTTTATCACCGCCTCTTTCAGCGTGGTGAAGCAGCGTAAATCCGTGTGCGCCTTTTGCGTTTACAAGCGCCGGGTATTGCTCCAGCACGGGCTTAACCAGCTCGGTTTTACCCAGCATAGTTAACACAAACAGGTTTACTCTTGCGCCCTGTTCAATAAGGTAATTGGCAATATCCTCATCGCCAACATGCCCGGCGCCTTCAATGGCCTCTTCAAAATCACCGTTACCCCAGTCATACCTGCTGTAAATTAAATTAGGATACTCGGCAAGCATTTGTTTTACTTTATCAAGATCCTTGTGCCCCGCGCCAACAAATTCTTTCACCAGTTCCGCTTTTAACGGTTCTGAACCGTCAAACGGGTGTGTTAATAATTTCACCGTCTCGAGCGTAACGGCAGCCAAACCTAAAGCAGAGGACTTTAAGAAGTTCTTCCTGTTCATGTATATTTATTTAAAATTAATGAATTGTAAAAGAGGGCGAAACATTTGATATGTAAAAATAGAGAGTTTATTGCTCAGATACAAGCAATAAATATTGAAGCGAAGTTCAAAAGTTATCTCAATGGCTGATATATAGTAACCTTACGTTTACTTCCCGGTACCAATGGACCAAACCCACTTGTGAATATTGTGGGGAAAGCCCGGATGGTCCAGGAACATCAAGATACACTCGCCGCTTACAACGTTAATTCCGCTGAGCTCACAAAAACGTACAGCCTTTTCACTTTCAGCACCCTGCTGGAACCATATATTCTTTATTCCCGCAACGATAGCGTCATTGGCAGCATGTTCTGCTTCCTGCGGAGGTATAACCATTATGGCTGCATCCGGCACACGGGGCAGCTGGTGCAAAGCATTGTATGTTATCATACCATCTATCACTTTTGCGGTTGGATGAACAGGGTAAACAGAGTATCCTTTTTTCTTAAGCGCGGCAATAATAATATTGCCGAACTTTTTCTTTTTTGTCGATGCTCCGAATACTGCAAAAGACTGAAGTTTCAGAAAGCTTTCTATTTGTGTGATATTCTTTTCTTTTTTCATGGGAGTTTTATTCTGGTATATCCAACAAAATTAAGTGATTTAGTGTGATATATTGTATGATACGGGTCAGATTAGTTTATGATTTATATATAAAGAAGGATTCTGTTTTAACGGGAGTTTTTTAATTTTTGCATTTTAACGCAAAACCAATTGAATTATTTTTACAGATAATAAACTTTTCAATTCATAAATATTAATTTAAACTACTGTATTATGAAAAAATTATTATTTCTGTTCTTAGGTATATTCATTGTTTTTGCATGCTCAAACATTTTTGCAGGAGATAAATGGCCGGAGCTCGAAGAGTTCCATAAAGTAATGTCAGCAACCTTCCATCCCGCAGAAGAGAATAATTTTGAGCCGGTAAAAACCAGGATCGGAGAAATGGTGGAAGCTGCCGCAAAGATGAATACCTCGACCATCCCCGCTGAGTTCAACAAACCCGAAATTATAGAAACGGCAAAAAAACTGGAAGCAGATGCAAGGGTACTTGAAGAAAAAATTAAAGCAAACGCTACCAACGAAGAAATAAAAACAAACCTTACGGCGCTGCATGATACATTTCATAAGATAGTAGGACTATGTAACCCAAAAGATGAGAAACATTAAATAAAAACAAAGTACAGATGACATATTTGATCCCCGTTTACAACGGGGATTTTTATTTTACATTAAGCTCATTTTTGTAAATAGCGCGTATAACAGGCTGAGCGAAATAATTTTCAAATGCATATGCAGACTCTTCATCTGTAACATACTGCTGCTTAAATTCATCGAAGTTAACTGATTTTAGACACTCATCAACTGTCATACCTTTATTATAGCATTCAATTACTTTTTCTTCAGCTGAATTAAAGAGCGAAATTAAAGAGCTTATATATTTTTTATCAAACTGCACCTTGCCGTGACCCGGAATTATCACTGAAAGATCGAGCTGCAGAATTCGGTTCAATATTTCTGTTTGTGCTTTAACATAATTACCAAGCGTGTACGGTACCGGCGCCACTACATTATCACCCGCTATAAGAACTTTTTCCACCGGCAGCCACACCATAGCATCACCTATAGTATGCCCGTTACCCCAGCGTGAGATCTGTATTTCCACACCACCCGGGTAAATTGTAATACTTGAGTCAAATATCACATCAGGCTTTACATATTTGGGGATCGGGTATTTGATATATTCTTCAACATCTGCAATTGTTTGCTTATGCCTGATTTTATCATACTCGCTTAAAGGGTTACCGTCACCGCCAATACCGGAGCTCAGCTCACCGTTAAATTGTTGTATCAGATCTTTAGAAGCACCGGGTTCAAGCGCAAGTGCCCGGGGTACATTTTCTTCCATTTGCTTCAGGCAGTCTCTGTGGACAATAATTACAGCATCAGGCCATTCTTTCTTAAACTCTTCGTTGCCCAATATGTGATCATAGTGCCAGTGAGTATTTATTATATATTTTACGGGAAGGGAAGTGAGTTTTTTTATTTCAGCAATTTCAGTTTTTGCAGAAATATAATCGGTGCGTGTATCAATTATTACAAGTCCGCCGGGCGTTATTATCATTACAGAATTTCCGTCTACGTAATCTTTGCAGGGGTCAGGCGGTATGAAAGCAAAGATGT
>CAZOAP010000014.1:0-24850 GCA_964577645.1 uncultured Ignavibacteriales bacterium | reverse complement strand
AGGATGATGCCTATGTTGTGAAGGTTATATTCCTGATGGAAAACGCTGCGGAAAGCCACCTGAGAGCTTTTGTAAAAAGCATAAGGCTATCAGGTTCAGATTACAGCCCTCTGTTTCTGACAGATGAAGAGCTAAGCAGCATAATGACCCGGCATAAAACTATTGCGGGCAGATGATATTTTCCCGTTATTTTAAAATTAAAAGACCCCCAATCGGGGTCTTTTTTTATGTATTAACGGATTATTTTGGTATTTAATGAAATTTTACAAAAACGTATATTTAGCGACAAATTTTTCTATAAACCAAATAAAACCATAAACACGAAATGCCGAATTTAGTACTAATCAGACACGGACAGTCACAATGGAACCTTGAAAACCGCTTTACAGGCTGGATAGATATAGCCCTTTCACCACAAGGAGAAAAGGAAGCAAAAGAAGCTGGCGAAAAGTTAAAAGGAATGTCCTTTGATAAAGCGTTCACATCTATACTGCAAAGAGCCACCAAAACATTTGAAATTGCAGCACAGACTGCGGGATTTAAACATTTAATTGCAGAACGCGATGAAGCGCTTAATGAAAGGATGTACGGTGACCTTCAGGGACTTAACAAAGATGAATGCCGCGCGAAATTCGGCAATGAGCAGGTGCATATCTGGCGCAGAAGCTATGATATTGCTCCCCCGGGCGGCGAGAGTTTGAAAAATACAGCGGAGCGTGTTCTGCCTTACTATTATAAAAGAATAGAGCCGATGCTGCGTGAGGGTAAAAATATCCTGATAGTTGCGCACGGTAACAGCTTAAGGGCACTTATCATGCATCTTGAAAAAATGTCAGGTGAAGAAATTGTTAAGGTTGAGATTCCCACCGGTGTACCGATACTGTATGAGCTTGATAAGGACCTTAATATCGTTTCAAAAAAAGAGTTGTAAAGCGGTTATAAGGTTAAAGGTTATAATGTTGAAAGTGTACTGAGTTGATGAGATTACTTTGTAAATTCTTTTCTTTGCGATTTTGCGTGAATTGCATTGTGATGAAAATTATGATTACATAATATCATCGGCATTTCAAAAACGAAAGCCGGGTTATATCAAATCAAAAGTTAAATTAGGAATATATAATAATATTTTAACAGAGATCCCCGCCTATGCGGGGATGACAGCAAAATGACGGAATACGATAAAGCACTTGAAATAGTACATGAATTTGTAAAGAACGAAAACCTGCGGAAGCATATGTATGCAGTAGCCGAAGCGATGCGGCAGTATGCACGCAAGTACGGTGAAGATGAAGATAAGTGGTCTGCTGTAGGTTTGCTGCATGATTTTGACTGGGAGATACATCCAACCGCGGAAGAGCATCCAATTAAAGGAAGCGAAATATTAAAAGAGCGCGGTTACAGTGATGAGATAATCAGGGCAATACTTTCTCATGCTGATTATACCGGCGTTACGCGTGATTCGTTAATGGAAAAAACACTGTTTGCCGTTGATGAGCTCTCAGGCTTCATAGTTGCATGCGCGCTTGTACAGCCGACCAAAAAGCTAGAAGATGTTAAGACAGAATCAGTGCTTAAGAAAATGAAGAAGAAAGAATTTGCGCGCAACGTGAACCGTGATGATATCATAAACGGCGCTGCGGGTCTGGGTGTACCATTAAATGAACATATTGAATTTGTTTCAACGGCGATAAAAGGTATTGCTGAGAAGATGGGAATGTAAAAGGGTTTATAAAGTTATAAGGTTATAAGGTTATAAGGTTATAAAGTTGTAAGGTTTTTGATATTAAACAAATAACACACCCCGTCCGCCTTTAGCGGACACCTCTCTCAAGAGGGGAATAATAAATGGCAGAAGAAATTAAAATAGAGAGTAACCTTACAAAAGAAGAGCGGTATAAGCAGCTTTTGCCGCAGATAAAAGCATTGGTTGAAGGGGAAACCGATACTATTGCGAATCTTGCCAATATATGTGCTGTGTTAAAGTATAACATGCCGGGTTTCTTCTGGGTCGGGTTTTATATTATAAAGCAGGGTGAGCTTGTTTTGGGTCCGTACCAGGGACCCGTTGCATGCACACGGATTCAGCTTACCAAAGGCGTTTGTGGTGCGGCTGCATCAAAAGGCGAGACTATAATTGTACCTGATGTTGATAAATTCCCGGGGCACATTGCATGCAGCAGCTTATCAAAAAGCGAGATAGTTATTCCCATTTTTAAAGGAAGCGAAGTAACAGGTGTGCTGGATGTTGATTCAGACAGCCTGAATATGTTTGATGAAGCTGATAAGAAGTATCTTGAAGAGATTTGCAGGTGGTTAAAGTTGTGAAAACCCTCACCCCCCAGCCCCTCTCCCAAGGGGAGAGGGGAGCGCAGTAACATAGATTTATTTTACCTCAATATTGAAATTGAAATTTACTCCAATAATACTAATATTATTTACCTTACATCTTTACTCACAGCAAACAGGTGATTCGCTGCTCTATGTACCTATTGGTGACTCACTCAAAAATGTAATAGACTCAACTCGCAAAAGTGATATTGATGCTATTATAGAGTACTCCGCCAGTGACTCAGCAATATTTGATGTTGCAAACGATAAGCTGATGCTTTATGGTGATGCGGAATTAAAGTATAAGGAGTATGACCTGAAGGCTGCAAGGATCGTTCTTTATAAAGAAAGCTCCATAATGGAAGCCAACGGTATACCTGATACAAGTAAGGCAGGTAAGTTCATAGGCCAGCCGATATTTATGGAAGGCTCAAAAAGGTATGATGCCAATAAGCTGCGCTATAATTTTAAAACGCGCAAAGGAACAATAGATATGGGCTCAACTGAGCTTGAAGGCGGCTACTACCTTGGCGAGAAGATAAAGAAAGTTGATGACGATGTTTTTTTCATAAAGAACGGCAGGTATACAACCTGTGATAAAGCTGACCCTGATTATTATTTCGGGAGCCCGAAGCTTAAAATAATGCAGGGTGATAAGGTGGTTGCCGAGCCTGTTTACCTGTTCATAGATGATGTGCCCATCTTTGCGCTGCCATTCGGTATATTCCCTAATCATTCAGGCAGGTCAAGCGGGATAATTCCCCCGGCATACGGTGAAGATCCAACTTACGGGCGATATCTCTCGCACCTGGGATATTTCTGGGCGGTAAATGATTATTATGATATTGCACTGCAGGGTAACTATTATACCAAAGGCAGAATTGATCTCAGCACACGCTTCCGTTATGTATTAAGGTACAAGCTTTCTGGAAGTGTTGATATCGGAGGCTCGAGAATTAGGCTGGGTGAGCAGACCGATAATGATAAGGTTTTCAGTGATGAGTGGAGAATTGGTGTATATCATAACCAGACAATAAACCCAACAACAACACTGAACGCAAATGTGAATTTTTTAAGCAGCAAGAATTATTATAATACTTCAACAAATAATCTTGATGACCTCCTGAGGCAGAATGCATTATCAAATGTTACGCTGAGCAAGTTCTGGGAAGGTACACCGAACTCGCTATCCATAAACTACTCACGTGACCAGAACCTCTCGACCGGTGAAATAAAGCAAACAATACCATCGGTGCTTTTCAGCAGAAGCCAGACATTTCCTTTCAGGGGAAAGAACACTTCGCTGCTTGATCTTAAATGGTATGAATCTGTTTCATATTCATACAACTCACAATTTTTATACAGGGATGAAAAAGTACTGGTTAACCAATCGGTTAATGACGGTAACTTTAACAGGAATACACGCGGGGGATTGAGGCAGACAGTAACTACAAGTGCACCTATCAAGCTTTCAGAGTTTAATTTCTCTCCCTATTTTAATTACAATGAAATATGGTACAATAAATCAGTTGAAAAAGTTTTCAATCCGGCTGATAGTACCGTTATCACAAATAATGTGAATGCTTTTAAAACCTTCCGTTATTTTAATACAGGTGTATCTCTGACAACAAGGCTGATAGGCTTGTTCAATACGCGGATATTCGGAATCAGGGGATTCAGGCATACTGTAACACCAACAATAACTTATAATTACCAGCCTGATTTTTCCAAGCCGCAATGGAATGCATACAAAACATATATTAACCAGTACGGGCAGGAAGTAAAGTACTCAATTTATGAGCGGGAAGTTTTCGGTGGTGCACCATTTGGTGAGCAACAGGCTTTGAATTTTTCCGTGGGGAATGTTTTTGAAATGAAGGTTAAGGATACTGATTCCACTGATACAAAGTTCCAGTTACTTAACCTGACTGCAGGCATAAACTACAATTTTGCAGCGGATAGCGTGCGCTTCAGCGAGCTTGGTATCAGTTACAGAACGCAGATAGGAAATATTCTGAGCATCGGCGGCGGTGCATCATTCAATTTATACAAATATGTTGATGGCGTTGGCAGGATAAACCGCTTTTTGTGGAACGAGGATAAGAAATTAGCACAGCTTACAAATTTTAATATATCACTTTCAACAACACTTGCAGGAGGCGAAATAGTTGATGAAACTGATTCCACCAAAGAGGAAGAAGACCTTAGCCAGGGCAGTACACAGGAAAGCGAGTATGTTGGAATGTATGGCGACAGGCCTGTTGATTTTTCCATACCATGGTCAGTATCACTTGGGTATAATTACAACATCAGCAAACCAAACCCAAGTGTTATAACAAAGTACTCTAATCTTTCAGGTAACCTTAGCTTTAATTTAACACGCAACTGGAAATTTACATTTTCAGCAGGATATGATATTTTCCTGCAGCAGTTTTCAACGCCGTATATTACAATATACCGTGACCTGCATTGCTGGGAAATGAGCTTTAACTGGGTACCGACGGGCATATACCGCGGATTTAAGTTTGAGCTGCGGATAAAAGCACCTCAGCTGCAGGATGTTAAGATAACCAAACAAACGAATTACAGGGGAGTCTTTTAGGCGTGGGATGTGAAACCTTTCAAAGCTGCGCTTTCCAAGGCAGGCGTGAAACGTCAAACGCAAATATAATAAATACCTTTCAAAGCATACGCTTTCCAAGGCAATCGTCAAAGGAATGTGTGATATTGATTTTTTGAAAGTAAAGCTTAAAAACAGAATAATATTTATTTTAAAAAAATATTGAAGAATGGATTCCCGCCTACGCGGGAATGACAATTGTTATGAAATATGAATTATACAGCGGAGCGGGTAATGATTTTGTGATGATAGATAACATCACAGAAAAGATTGCATTGGACATGCAGGCAGAGCTTACTATAAAGATATGCAACGAAAATTTCCCCAAAATTGACGGTGTTATATTTGCAGATAAACCATTGAAGAGCGGTTCTGCTATACGGATGAACTACTATAATAGAGATGGGAGCTTTGGCGCAATGTGCGGCAATGGTGCAAGATGCATTGCAATGTTTGCATATAAGAACGGCATCACAAAAAAAGATAAATTCACGCTGGAAGCCGTTGATGATATATATAACGCGGAAATATTAAATGATGAAATTGTTAAGATCGGTTTCCCTGAGCCAAAAGAAATAACCAGAGGGTTAAAGATAGAAGCTGAGAATGCAGGCAGTGTGAAACCGCTGAATGTCAGCTACACAAATGTTGGATCAGATCATATTGTACTTTTCCTGAACGAGGAAATAAATAAGCTGTTCTTAAGCTGCAGCACGATAGATAAGCTGGATGTTGATGGTACAGGCAGAATGCTGCGTTTCCATAAAGCATTTGAGCCCAGGGGCGGGAATGTTAATTTTGCGGAGATAATGCCGGATGGTACTATAAGGCTGCGGACATATGAGCGCGGCGTTGAGCGGGAAACACTTGCATGCGGTACAGGGATAATTTCAACGGGAATAATTGCAATGCTTGAAAAAGGATTTACCTCTCCCGTAAAGATTAAAGTACAGAGCGGTGAAGTGCTTGAGGTTGAGTGTAAAGTTGCTGAAGGAAAGATAAGCGGGCTGAGCCTGACAGGCAGTGCCAGGAAAATTGGAGAAGGAAGTTTATAAAATAATTTATAAATTTCGCTTCATTGAAACATATAATTATGTACTTTTTGTCTTGATACAAAAAGTACCAAAAAAATCAAGGCTGTTTAAAAATTGACTAAAATTATTTTCGCTTCACTGCAGGAAAAAAACTCATTCAGCCACCAGTGCCTGAATTCAGACAGTTTTTCCTGCAACGTTTGCTCAAATAATTTTTTTACGTCAATTTTTAAAAGGCCGTTAAAAATCAAAAGCATCTTCACATTATTCTGTAATTAAGTGAAATTAATTATCTTTAAGCATATAACGGATGATATTTTTTAAAAGGATACTGGCAAGGATTAACAGGATTATCAATCCGCCGAAGAATGTGGAAGAGGAATTCCACGCGAAATATTATTACAGCAAGGTATGGGCTGATACATACTTTATGGGCAAAAAGGTTTTCAAATGTCCAAATGACCTGTGGATATACCAGGAAATATTGTGGGAAACCAAGCCCGATGTAATAATTGAGTGCGGCACGTTCCATGGCGGAAGTACATTATATTATGCCAAGCTGTTTGATATGATGGGTCTGGATGGCGAAATTATCACAATTGATGTTGATGCAATGCCCGATATGCCGCAGCATCCCAGGATAAAATACCTGATGGGTTCCAGTACATCGGAAGAGATAATATCAAAAGTTAAGGATATGATAAAAGATAAAAAGCGTGTGATGGTAATTCTGGATTCTGACCATACATGCGACCATGTTTATAAGGAGCTTGAGCTTTATCACGGTTTTGTAACACAGGGACAATACCTGGTAGTAGAGGATTCCAATATCAACGGGCATCCTGTATATTCAGGCTTCGGGCAGGGTCCCGGACCAATGGAAGCGATGGAGAAGTTCCTTCCTTCACATCCTGAGTTTGAAACCGATAAGACAAAAGAGAAGTTTTTAATGAGCTTTAATCCGAATGGTTATTTAAAGAGAAAGTAAGATTTTTTTATGAGATTGCCGCGCTTCGCTCGCAAAATGATGTTGATATGATAAGATTTGCGAGGAATGAAGTGACGAAGCAATCTCAGGATATTTTTAATAAATTACCCATCAATATAGCCCCTTCAAAATAGATTTTTAAAATAAATAAAAAAACCCCGTTCATAACGCGGGGTTTTGTTTTATCCTTGGGGGGATGTTTTTATATGATGCAAAATCATTTAGGTGCAGCTAAACTTTATTTTATTTCTGGCTTATTTCTTTTAAGTGATCTTTAACCAGTCCAAAATCCTTTTCATCAACATTATAATTCCAGTCAATGTATGATATCATTCCTGATTTATCTATAATGAACAGTGTCCTGTTATTATACCCAAGCGAGTTAAAGCTTCTGTATTGAGAGGATATCGCTCCGAAATAATCAGCTACAAGCTTTACATTTTTTACATTGATATCATTTTTCCATTTGCCAAGTATATCAAGCGAGGAATTGCTTACCATAAGTATCTCAACATCTTCACTGGAGCCAAGCCGGCTGTTTGAGATATTTTCGAGTGTCTGTTTTTCGGCATATGCATCAAAGGTCTTTACTTCCGCCATGCAGCTCATGCTGAACGGTGCGGGGTAAAATGCTATGATAACATTTTTCTTTCCGAAGTAATCACTCAGCCTGCCTGTGGAGCCATTTGCAGTAATATCACCGCTGCCAACAGGCGAATACGAGAAATCAAAATCAATAGCTTTATCACCCGGGAAAAGAAGCTTATCGTTCATTACTAGATTGCTGTTCGGGTCAGTGATATTAAGCTGTGTGAATAATTCCTTCTGCACGCTTCTTAATTTTTCGCCTTCGCCTTTGTAATCATAGCTGGCATAGGTTATCTTATTATCTTTATCTATTACATATACAAATGAGCCGTCAGTTGATGAATTCCATTTTGATATACCAAAAGAGTTAGCCATATCCATGTTTACATCAGGTGCCATATCGAACTCCAGCCCTTTTTTATTCAGGTAATCTCTGATAGCAGTCTGATCGTTATTTGAAACTACCAGTACTTTTATGCTGCTGCGGTATGTTTCCCACTGGTAAGGCTCTCCAAAAGCCATACCCTTTGCAAAATAAGTATCAAAAGCAGATGTCATTACATCAGCATAGGTATTTTTATCAGAAATATCAGGCATGAATGCAACCAGAAGTGTGCTTTCATTTTTATAATCGTATAAATGGGTGGAGCTTCTTAACCTTGCCGCCGGGTCATAATTATTTTCATATAAGAACTCAGGGTTGGGAGAAGTTTCGCCAACAGCCAGCCCGTTATTACCCGAAAATGTATTTATACTGAATGCAAACAGCATTAACAGAGCAGCAAAAAAGCCTGATTTTAAAGGAAATTTACCCATTTTTATCAATTTATATGTTTTTGAGAATTATTACAAGATTTACTAATAAAGGTTTTACTGAATTGAGGTCGGATTGTTCCCGTTTTTTGTGGTTAAATAATTTTATGTGCGACTCCTACGGAGCCGATAAATTATATAAAGGTTTTTTCTATAAACATGCGACTCCTACGGAGTCATTATACTTTATAATTTTTTTGTAAAGGTGCGACTCCTACGGAGTCGGTTAATTAAACTATTTTTTGGTCTATAAACGTTTGACTCCTACGGAGTCAAGAATCCGGGATGTAATTTTTAATTATGTTATACCGCTGAGTTGATGAAACGGATATGAAATATTTACAGTTGTGCGACTCCTACGGAGCCGATCTATTTTATAAACTTTTTCTATAAATGTGTGACTCCTACGGAGTCATTATACTTTATAATTTTTTTGTAAAGGTGCGACTCCTACGGAGTCGGTTAATTAAACTATTTTTTGGTCTATAAACGTTTGACTCCTACGGAGTCAAGAATCCGGGATGTAATTTTTAATTATGTTATACCGCTGAGTTGATGAAACGGATATGAAATATTTACAGTTGTGCGACTTATATGGAGTCGATATATATTATAAACATTTTCTTTAAAGGTGTGACTCCTCCGGAGTCGTTATATTATATAATCTTTTTCTATAAATATTTGACTCCTCCGGAGTCATAATCATTTTAAAATAGAATATAAAAGCACAAATCTTCTGGGACTATTTTCCGTAAAGCTAAAAAAAATTAAAAATAAGTGAAAACAATATCCAGCATATGGTCACCCTGGTAGCGGTTCAAAAAGGGGAGCATGAATCCGTTACGGATAATTACCTGCGAAAGGTCAGATGATTTTTTCATTATTGCATTATAATTTACATTGGGGAACATTGCAATTATTCTGCCAATGGGATAGTAAGGTTTTTTGATAAATTTTTCCTTATGCTCTTTAATTTTTTTTGAAAGGGCTGTTGAATCAATTTTTACACTGTCACCCTGGCTTAAAAATTCATATTTATGTATATAAACACTATCACCTATAAATACCGGCATTTCTTTTTTTGTGACAGCATCGTATACTGACAGGTGCACATCATACAGCCCGCTTTCAAACGGCGAAGATTTGAACTTAACCGAATAATTAAGCATAGCAAACGGCTTAAGTATAAGGATATTCTTTATCTGCTCGGTATCAAAGAACTCCTCAACATTCCTTTCAGAAAATATGTTTGAATATGTATCAAACACTGCCGTATCGCTATCCACAGGGGTAAGCTCAAGATGTGTTTTATACCTTCCGAACTCTTCTTCGGCTGAGTTGAGGCTATCGAGTATGGTCGCATCCGCTATCTGCCAGTTAAGTGTAATGGTCTGGGGATTCATCCCGAAGTTGGAGTTATCAATGCGGAATTCATTAAGCACAAGCTTTTTGCCGAAGGATATTTCATCAGAGCCAAGCTCTTTGTTCTCACCTGAAAAGTTTATATGCCTGCCTGTTGAATCAACTGCCCCGCCGCGCTTATAATATATCTTGCTGTTTGAAATATAAAATATCCTGTAGTCACCAATTTGCTCTGATTTATAGCTCAGCTTATTCAGCTTATCTATTAAAAGATCACTGCGCACTATGAAAAGCTTTATTTTATTCTGCTCAATGAATTTCCTGACTTCAAGAATATTCAGCTTAAGAGTTTCTTCTTCCTTTTTCTTCTTTGAAATTTTCTTTGATACAGGCGGATCAACGGCAAAGTATGTTGGTATTGTATCGCTGTTGAACCTTGAAGGGTCGTTTGATATTACCTGAAGCGGGTAAATATCGTAATAGCCCTGAACCATTTCAAAATAAATTTTATCACCGGGCTCCAAATAATTAATATCAATAAGCTTCTTTGTAAGATCAGCAACTTCAAAAGTATCTTCCCTGTAAGCCTGCTGGAAGTAGAAGCTCCATATAATATTAACTACAACAAGCACAATAGAGCCTCCAATGAGTATATATTTCCTGAAATCGCTAAGCTGCCATATTGCAAACGGGAAGAAGAGTATTGAATTCAGCACTATATAGCGTGATATCATGTTGGTTCCTCCGGAGCCTACAATACCGCTGAACATCAACAGCAGAAGCTCGATGAGATTAAAGAGCAGGAAGATCCTCATCAGTGTGAAATTACCAAGGAAACCGTTCCTTTTGTTGCGGACTGTCTGTACAATTTTCCAAAGCCCAAGTGCAGTAGTAAGCGGTGCAATATAGAATATGAAGAAGGGGTACTGAATGCTTCGCTGAAGGAATCCTGCGCTGCTTAAACCTGCGTATATTTTTGTGGTTTCCTTTATAAAGAATATCGGGTCGCCGTAATCATGCCAGTTCTGGTAAAGCCACCATATAATTCCCAAATACGATATAAGCGATAAGCCGAAATTAACAAGTGTTGGTTTTGCGAGCCTGTGTTTTTTGTAAGATAAGATAAGAACCATTATCACAAATGCTATTGTAAAGAACCAGCCTTCATATCTCAGCAGGTTAGCGGCATTAAGGCTAATGGCGGCTAGAATAAGATACAAATGCCTTTTGGAGCGCATTTGCTCTTCGTTGTACCACAGTATAAAATAATAGAAACACACCGTTATAAAGAAAAAGAAGGGAGGCTCCGGCATTGCAGATACACTAAGCCATACCTGGAACGGGAAAACAGCATAGATAAGGCAGGAAACTATTGCAACATCTTTTGTGAAAATTTTTTCGAACAGCAGGTACAGGTATACCAGGGTTAGAACTGAAAAGAGTGTGCTTACTATTACTGGTGCAAGGGTAAGATCTTTAAATAGCCATATAAAAATTCCGTTCAGCCAGAAATGCGGACTGAGCCAGACCCCTGCGTATATCCTGGGATTCTGAAGCCAGTCCCATGAAATTACCGTGCGGCTGAAATCATCAGCGGTAAGCCACTTTAAGCCGCTTTTTACCAATACAAGCTGGAAGAGCAGTTTAAACAGTATAAGGGATGTTATAACTGTGATCTTATTTGTAAAAAGATCTTTAATATATTGAAAAGTTTTCTTCAATTATAAGTTGTCTTCAGTTGTTGTGATACGTATATAATTCATTAAATTAAATAAAAGAAAATCACATGTTAGTGTTCAGCAGCTTATATTTAAGCTCTTTATTTTCACGGTAAAGCTCATCAACTTTTTCACCGAAGAAATCAAGGAACTTTAACAATGCTTTATTCCCCAGCTTTGGCTCTTTTTTAACAAGCTCTTCAAAATCAGGCTTTGCAAAAACGATCAGTCGCGATATTTCACCCGCTGCTGCAGATACCGTGTGTGTTGTTTCGCTGAATAAATGTACCTCGGAAAAAAATGCTCCTTCACCCAATTCACGTAATATTTGTACTGTGCTGCCATCTTCGGAGATAATATTGACCCTGCCCTTTACTATTATATAGAAGCAGAGCCCGAGAGTTCCCTGTGTGAAAATTTTCTCGCCTTCTGAGTAATCGCGTATATGTGCAATTTCAAGCAGAGAGCTTATTTCACCGCCTGATAAGCTGCTGAATAAAGGGCATTCCTTTATCCGGCTTTTAAGTATATCTGATTCAGAATTTTTTTTACCGAACATAATTTAACACACCCCGTCCGCCTTGGGCGGACACCCCCTCTCAAGAGGGGAATATTATTTAGAGTCCTTCAAAATGCGAAGAAACTCTTTCTTTGCAGAGTCCTTCACAAAACGAAGAGACTCTGCAAAGTACTTGTTTTTTTTATTATTCACTCATTACACTCTATACACTTTTATCCAGCCTGATACGGAATGTTGTGCCTTTGCCGGGCTCTGATTCCTTTACAAACAGCTTGCCTTTGTGATACGTTTCTATGATACGTTTAGAAAGGCTTAAGCCAAGCCCCCAGCCGCGTAATTTAGTACTGTAACCGGGGCGGAAAATATCTTTCTTGAAGCGCAGATCAATACCTTTTCCGGTATCGGTTACATCTATAAAAATATGATTTCCTTTTTCCTCTATATCAAAAGTAATACTGCCTTCTGAATTTTCTATGGCATCAAGCGCATTTTTTGTGAGGTTCTCTATTACCCACTCAAACAGCTCCCGGTTAACCTGCGCCGTTGATGTTGTAAGTCCTTTTACAATGAGATCAATTTTCTTCTTTGAGTGTCCTTCAAAAGTGCCTTTATGAATTGTCGGTATCCTTACTTCAAAGTATTTAACAACTCTATCAATAATATCGTGAACATTTTCAGGCTTAAGATCAGGCTTTGAGCCTATTTTTGAAAAGCGTGTTGCTATTTTGCTTAAGCGCTCAATATCGTTTGACATTTCACCGGCAAGCTCAGTAACTTTCCCGGGATCCCTTGCACCGGCTTTGATAAGCTCATTCCACCCCATAAGTGATGAAAGCGGTGTACCCAGCTGGTGTGCAGTTTCTTTTGATAAGCCCACCCATATATTGCTCTGCTCAGTGCGTTTGATATAGTTGAACCCAAAGTATCCCAGGAAAATAAAAATGCCCGCAACTATGAACTGAATTATAGGCAGCTGCTTTAAACGGTAAACTATTTTTGACTGACCGTAATGTACATAGCTTAAAGGAACTGAATCCTGGAAAGAAACTTTTATCGGCGGATTGATCTCATCCATTTCCTGAACAAGCTCTTTGATCAGCACAACCTGTTCTTTTCGCGGAAGGGTAGTATCAATTTCAAGATTTTTGGTAAAGGTTGGTTCCTTTGACTTGGCATCAGTAACTACAATTGGGAAGTTAATTGTGTTTGAGCTTACCACATTGCTGAGAATAAAATTATATTCACCTGACTGTGATTCATCGGTGGCAATGTACTCAATAGCCTTGGCGTAAAGATTAGCAATTTCGCGCTCACGCTCCAGTATATCTGATACCAGCACCTGTGTATAGATAAGCGTGGCAATGATGATCACAACACCGGTGACAAGTAACGCAATTTTTATATTTGCAGAGCCGTAGCTTTTCATATTAATTAAGAAAAATAACAGTTAGGCTTAACAATAGAAATATAAATTTCCTGCCAGAAAAGGGGAAAAAGCAGTTAAAATCAAAGGCTTTCTCAAAAACTTTTTATAAGTAAAGAGTTAGACAGAAACACGTAGAACTAAGAGAAGTTTTTTCTATCTATTTAAACGCAGTCACATACAACTTTGGCGTAAAAACAGCTTATTATTTGTATGTTTATTAAAATTTTCTTTCACAGTATTTCGCGTATTATGTTAAAAAAACAGCAATAATCATATATTATTAGTCCGGTAGCCAGTCAATAGCTTTCACAATCAGATAAATTCTTCTTTGAATTGAGCCCCCTGCTTAAGTTAGATTTGCATCACAAATCAATTTAATAATTCAACAGAGAGGAATTTACAAAATGAAGAAACTTTTTTTAATGATGCTCATATTTTTTGTTCAGCAATTTACTGCTGACAGGCTGGAAATTTTATCACAGGTGCGGGAGCATTACGCAATTAACTCAAAGCTGCTCACGTTTAATTCAACAAGCGGCGCATTAATAAACCAGTCAGCGATAAATTCATCAGCAGTGGGTGACTCAAGCTGCAGCGCTTACAGCTATTCACTGAAATCAATGGCATGTTTTGAAGGCACTTTTTACCAGGCGGTAAATACTAACCTGATACAGGGTGAAGGTGTAAACTTATTCCTGCGCAAAAGCACCGATGGTATCAACTGGGGAGCCTTTGTAAGGATCGATGATGCACCGGCAGGCAAGAACGGGTACTCAGGGAATATTTATGTATGGAGAAAGAACAGTTCCGTAAATATTGTTGTAACTTTTTATGATACAAGGACATCAAACCCGCAGCTAAGGGCAGCACTAAGCACAAACGGCGGCACTACTTTTTTGCCAAGTATTCAGGTAAGCTCACATAACGATAACTTTTTGCTTTTCAACGGAGGTATCAGCGGCAAAGGTGATACAATTATGGTGAACTGGGTAAGACAGTATGCAGGTGACAGGTGTGACCAGACATGGTTTAGCCGCACTACAAACGGCGGTGTTTCATGGAGCCCAATGGCAGAAGCATTTGCAGGGAATCACTACAGCTTTATTACCGATATAGCCATGGATAACCAGGGGAATGCATGGAGCGTTACAGCCGATGACCAGTTTGCAAGAGTGAATCCAGTGGTAAGGTTTACCAGCAACCTCGGGGCATCGTGGGAAACCAAAACACAGATAGTTGATATGCCATCACTTAATGTTAACACCAATACACAGGTACGTGTTGTGAACGGAAAACTATATGCAGTGTGGACGCACAGCAACTCAAGCATATTTGATTCTGTGAATTTCAGTGTAAGCACAAACGGCGGCAACTCATGGTCAACAAAAAAGATATCAGATGAGGATACACTTAATTATTCCAATTTTTCAGGCAATACATTAACGCTTGTGCACCCGGCGTTCACAGTGGGCGCAGGGGGAGTGATCTATGCAGTATGGCCGGATAGCCGCGAGAGGCATTTCGGTTCAAATATAGATAGCTGCAAAATGAATATTTATCTCTCACGCTCAACAGATGGCGGTGCTACTTGGAGCCCGAACATGAAATTAAGCGGCAGCTCAAATTATCCAAGGACATCGAACTGGTATGTTAACATTGCATCAAAAACCGCTGCGGGTACTGATAGCGTTGTTGTAACATGGTCATTGCTTAGAAATGTTGCCATTATAAACGGTATAAGCCAGATAGGAACTGAAATACCAACGGGATTTATGCTGGAGCAAAACTATCCCAACCCGTTCAACCCCTCAACCAAAATAAGGTTCAGCATACCAAACAGAAGCTTTGTAAAGCTGGTTGTGTATGATATTTCAGGAAAAGAAATGGGAGTATTGAACAACGGTGAAATGAATGCAGGTATATACATTGCAGATGTTGATGCTTCGCGGCTTTCTTCAGGGGTATACTTCTACAGGCTGAGCACTGAAAAATTTACGGATACTAAAAAAATGATAGTTGTAAAGTAATGTATCCTCTCTAAGCGTGCATGCATTATTGAATTGTGTAAAATGCGTGTACGGGATATAGCAACAGAACAGGACCGGGTGATGAGCCCGGTTTTGTTATTTTGAGTTGATTATTCTGCCTGCAGTAAGCTTGCCGGAAAGTATAACAAGCGGTATACCCCCTCCGGGGTGAGCTGAGCCGCCGGTGAAATACAGCCCTTTGTAGTGGTTTGACCTGTTTGGCTGTCTTAAAAATGCGGCGTTACGGCTGTTTGAAGATATTCCATAAATACTTCCGCCAAAGCTGCCGGTTTCTTTTTCAATATCCTGCGGCGTCATTATGGATTCTGTTTCAATTTTATCTTTTATATCATAACCTGTTAAAGCTTTTATTTTGGCGAGGATAGTTTGTTTGATTTCATTAAGACCCCCTCGTCCGGCAAAGCCGGACACTCCCCCTTGGTAAGGGGGAGACATGAATTGGGCATTTGAGCTTGTGGCGTTCGGAGCATTTATCATCACGAACCAGTTCTCTTTGCCTTTTGGAGCATCACTATTTGCGAATTTGGATGAGATGTAAATATAAACCGTGGGATCTATTGGCAGGATCTTTTCATCAAAGAGCTCAGTGAATTCTTTCTTGTAATCAGATGAAAATAAAATGTTATGAGTATCAAACTTATCTGAGGTGACATTAACGCCCCAGTAAAACACAAGTGCTGATGATGACGGCTCGAGCTTGTTATATTTTTTTGCAGCACGTGTTGAGTTATCACCAAGCAATTTACCGTAGGTTGAATACACATCTGCATTGGATATTACAATATCAGAAAATATTTCCTTCCCGTTAACTGATATACCTTTAACAATATTCTTTTCATGAATGATCTTTTCAATAGGTGTATTGAACTGAAACTTAACACCCTTTTTTACTGCCAGCCTGTATAATGCATCGGTTAATGAATGCATTCCCCCCGAAGCATAATACCCTCCTATGGAATACTCGACATGTGAAATGATGTTCAAAGTAGCGGGACATTTATACGGATCGCTGCCATTATATGTAGCATAGCGGTTAAACAGCTGGATAATGCGCTCATCTTTAAAGAAAGAACGGTTGGCTTCGTTCATTGTCCTGAAGGAATCAATTTTAGGCAGCTTAAAAAGGGTTTTTAAAGCTTTCAGGTTTGAGTATGTTTTTCGGCTATAGAGATCGTTAAACAGGAAAATATCTGCAGTGAGGTCATAAATAGTTTTGCAGTAAGCAAGATATTTGCTTAATGATTCCGGGTTTTCATTTGTATTAGCTTTAATTTCAGCGGCAAATTTTTCTTTATCTGAATATGCGTTGAGGACCGTGCCATCAGGATAGTAGTATTTGCAAAGGTTAGTGAGCTTGTTTAGAGTAAGCCATTCAGCAGGGTTTTCGCCGACGGATTCGAATAGTTCATTTATTACAAACGGCATTGTAATGAGTGAGGGACCGGTATCGAAACGGTAGCCATCAAGTGTTATTGAGCGGGCTTTTCCGCCCGGCGCTGAATTTTTTTCATATACGGTAACATCATATCCAGCATGCGCAAGCCGTGCTGCAGCTGATAGCGCGCCGAGTCCGGAGCCGATGATGGAGATTGATGCTGAATTTTTTGAGTGTGGTTTCAATGGAGCTAAACTAAAAGGAGAATAAAAAAAAATGAAACACAGACAAGCCTAAAGGTCTCACAAATGTCTGTGCTACTAATGCAATTCATTACATATCAAAGTTCATATTGGGGTATAATGACCGCAGGCGCTCGTGATGTTTGGAATCAGGCAGGCGCGAGAATCTTTTGCGCTCACTGCGGTTAAGCAGATATAATCCTGTCAGCTTTAACTTCTCTGCAGTGCTTACAAACCTGCGTCCGGAATACACATCATATCCGTATGCTTCTATTTCATTAAGAATGCTGGAATATATTTTGTACATTAACACAACGGTTGTCCTGGAGCCGTCATTGGTTAAATAAGGAAAGCCGTGCGTGGATAGCTCATAATAAGCGCGTGCTCTATCAATATTAAAGCGCATCATCATTGCGAAGTTCTCGTTCATGTTCCCGTCTTTAATATCTTCTTCAGTGTATTCAAAGCATTTCAGCTCATCCTGCGGAATGTAAATGCGGTTCATCAGGTAATCTTCTTTGATATCCCGCAGAATATTTGTAAGCTGCATAGCTTTGCCAAGATATACCGCATAAGGCAGGGCTGCTTTATGTGTGTAGCCGAAAATTTCTGTCATAATTAATCCAACAACCGATGCTACCTTATAGCAGTAGTTTTCAAGCTCAGCAAAAGTATGGTACCTGATATGCTCTGTATCCATACAAACACCCTCTATGAGATCGTTAAAATACTTGCGGGGAATATTATACCTTATTATAGTTTGCGCAAAAGCTGAGCGCTTTATTGCATTACTGTTATTCTCTTCATAAACTGAATCCAGGAATGAGTTAAGCTCCCCGAATTTCTCACGGATATTTTCAGCCGATGGCGAGATACCGCTATCAACAATATTATCTGCATAGCGGCAGAAAGTATATACTGCGTAAGCGGCAGCACGTTTTTCTTTTGGCAGCAAAAAAGATGAGAAGTAAAAGCTCTTGGCAAAAGTACGTGTGTACTCCCTGCATTCATCAAATGTGCATTCAATTGGTGTTACCTGTTTACCTGTTAGCAGTAGTTGTTTCATTCAGTATTTAGGTTAGCCCTCACCCCCCAGCCCCTCTCCCAGAGGGAGAGGGGAGAGATATGCCGGATTTTAGCAATTTCACCCCTCTCCTTTCAGGAGAGGGGTAGGGGGTGAGGTTATTATTTTATCAATTTATCATTTTTTCAACTATCTTTGCTGATGATAATACGCCCGGCAGACCCGCGCCGGGGTGAGTACCTGCACCAACAAAGTATAGGTTCTCAAAATCCTCTGATTTATTGTGCGGGCGGAACCATGCCGATTGTGTGAAGATAGGCTCCACAGAAAATGCTGAACCAAGATAGCTGTTAAGCGTTCCTTCAAAATGCAGGGGATCAATATAATGCTCTGCAACAATATTCTCTTCAAGATCGGGCAGGTATGATTCCTGCAAAAAGCGCATTATCTTATCCCTGTATGGTTTAGCCTCGGACTTCCAGTCAGTGCCCGATGCAAGATGCGGAACGGGTGAAAGGACATAGAAGCCTTCGCAACCATCCGGGGCAATTGAGCTATCTGTTATTGTTGGCATGTGCAAATATAATGAAAAATCTTTTGCCAAAACCTTACGTTTAAATATATCATTTAGCAGCTCTTTATATCTTGGACCCAGTATGATATTATGGTGCGCAATATCGCCGTTATTGTAGCGTTTTTTGGTGCCAAAGTATATTACAAAAAGTGACATACTGTAGCGCATATTTTCAATTTTGCGGTTTGAATATTTGCTGCGGTACTTTTCATCAATCATATTCCTGTAGGTGAATGCTACATCTGCATTGGAAACTACTGAATCAGCGGGGATGAAAGTTTTATCGTTTAGCGTGATGCCCGTGACCTTTTTATCCTTAACATTAATTTCCTTTATCTCTGTGTTGTAATGAATTTTTCCGCCAAGCTCTTCAAAGAACTTTACAAGACCTTTAACTACCGTACCCGTACCGCCCATTGCGTAGTGAATTCCCCACTCACGCTCAAGGTAATGAATGAGAGCGTAAATTGATGTTGTATCAAACGGGTTGCCTCCCACAAGCAGCGGGTGGAATGAAAAGCACTCGCGCAGGAATTCATTTTTGATGAACTTAGATGCATATTGATAGACGGTTTTATGTGATTTCAGCTTTATCATATCAGGCACAATCTTCATCATATCGCTGAAGTTTGTGAACGGCTTATCTGCCAGCTCAACAAATCCTTTCTGGAATATTGCCTTGGTTGTTTTTATAAAATCAAGGTATCCCTGTTTATCACCGGGTGAGAATTTTTCTATCTGGCTTAGGGTGAAATCGGTATCGCTGTTGTAATCAAAAAATTCTTTTTTATGGTTGAATATCCGGTAGAACGGGTCAAGCGCTTTTAGCGTGAAGTAATCTTCCTTCTTTTTCCCTGCAAGAGCAAAAAGCTCATCAAATAAAAAGGGAGCCGTGATAACGGTCGGGCCACCATCGAACTTAAAGCCGTTCATTTCATAAACGTAAGCCCTGCCGCCCGGCTTATCGCGTTTTTCAAAAATTTCCACATCATGCCCTTTGGCAGCCAGGCGAATTGCCGCGCCGAGTCCACCAAAGCCGCTTCCGATAACAATAATTTTTTTCTTCAAGTATTTAAACACACCCCGTCCGGCAGCTGCCGGACACCCCTCTCAAGAGGGGAATATTATTTTTTTAGTTTACGGGAAAAGAATTCCCATAAAGCAATGTTCATTGTAATAAGTGAGAAGCCGTAAATAAAATCTTCAATGGGAATAGTAAACAGCCTGATGCCGAGATAGAATCCCTCGCCGTACTGAACAATAGGCCGCCATGTGAGGTAGCCATTGACAATAAAAATCAGAACAATCATTACGCACCAGAAAATCCAGAATTTTTTATTTACAAGAAGCTTTGTCCGCAAAAATACATCAAATAATACTGCCAGTACTACGGAAACAAATGCGAGGATTGTGTATTCTTTCATTTATCCTCCATGTTACGTGTAAAGTATTTTACGCTTTCCCATGTGAACAGACCGCAAAACGGAATTACTATAAAGAATAGAATTTCTTCTATTGGCAGTCCGAAAATTTTAAAACCAATTGTATATAAAGGGTTAAAACTCCAGTGCCCGCGTGCTGTTACAAAGATATCCCAGATGGTGAAAATTACAAACGGCAGCAGAATAGATAATACAAGCCTTGACGGATATTTGTAAAAATCCATTTTTTTGCTGAAGCTGAGAACCAGCGGTGCAGCAAGGCTTACGGCAAGTACTATGAAATATTCTGTTTGCAATTAGTATTATAAATTATAAAATAATTTTACCACCCCTCGATAAACTTCCTGCCGGAAGTTTATCTCTTCCCCTCCTTGTTTCAGAAATTACTCCGTAATTTCTTGAAAGGAGGGGAGCATTGTAATATTTTATATGTAACTTATTCAGTTTTTGTTTTTGCAGAGTCCCCTATGGGAGACTCTGCAAAGTACTGTAGCTTTTGTTATAAGTACTGTAATATTCTGATTGCACACCTGGAACCTCATCCCGCTTTCAGCGGGACTGCGAAAACACTACGTGTTTTCTTGAGGGGAATTAGTTTCCGGCTGTTTGTTGAAAAATTTTATTGATGCTGTTATTACTATGAAAATTACCAGACCCGTTATGGTTAAAAAGTAATATCCGTTCACTATGTTAACTACTGAGAAGTTTACAATATTTATTGCCATTATCAGAAGGGGAATTTTATTCGCATATGAATTATTTATTGGAACTGGATCCCATTTAATAAGCTGGGAGAGTGTGAATATGAAAATTATCCCTATTGCAAACCAGCTTATGAAGTTCTGCAGGGGAACTGCCTGCCCCTGCCACACCCAGAAGTTATTCACAAACGATGCGAACGGCTCGAGCAGAATATCAGTTGCAAGCACAAAAATGGATGCAATCAGTATTGCCGATGTTTCATTAAAGCCCTTAAGCAGGTACCTTGCAGCAAGCAGTGAATTTGCGGTGACTGTGAACCACGCAAATGATATTGCAAGCGGCACTCCGCCAACAAGCGGTGAAAGTACATGTGTGTATGAATACAAACCGAACGGAAAGCCCGCAGTTACGCCCCAATACTCAATAAACCATGATGCCATGAAAATTACCGCTGTAGTTATGACTACAGATAGAATATCTGCTGACTTAAGAAGGATGATGAAGGTAATAAGAGCTTCGAGCCCTAAAAAAATTGTTGTTGTCCACAAATATTCGCTGCCAAACTGTGTGAACATAATGATAAAGCCCACAGGGAACATAACAATTAAAATACCGGTAAGGATATTTAATAATTTACCCCCCCGGGGTTTATTTGCCTGCAGTTCTGTTTGCAATGTACATATCTTTTGTTGCCTTTGATATAAAGGTTTCCAGGTCGCCTTCAAGCTTGCTTTTCATCTGCTCGCTAAGGAATTTTTCACCAAGCACACCGGCTAAGAAATGTATATCACTTGCTTTTTCACGCGTCATAGAGATCTTGAACACAAAGGCTATCTTTGTTTTCTTTTCGCTTACCTGTGAAAGTATGCCCTGGCAATAGAGGTAATCTTTTGTCTTATCCTTTGATTCAAGCAAAAGTGTATCGCCTGTTGATTTATCTTCGAGTACAAATGTTAAGTTATAGGGTGTTGCAAGCGGGGCTTCGACCCTGTAGAGCCACTCGCTTTCGGTTTCATTTAGCTTGTTAACGCTTACTATATTCGGGAAGAATTTAGGATATATCTGAAGATCTTTGATATAGCTTGCTATGAAATCCTTATCGAGAGCAATTGAAGTATTGCGTTCAACTTCAGCTGCAAGCGTGAATGAAACTGTTTCTGCTTTTAAACCCGAAATGAATATTATTAAAAATAAAAACGGTATAAAAATTCTTTTCATATTAAATGTTTGCTGTTCACTAAAATGTTATTTGTTATCTTCTGCGGGATTGTAAATGCGGCCCTTCCATTTTGCGCCTGTGCCTGCTTTTATCCATCTCCAGGAATTCAAAGCAATTACCGGAACAGAAAGTGCCCCTATTGGATGCAGAAGTGTTGAAATGAAACCAAGCTTAAACCGTGCTGATATTATTGCCCTTGTGAAGTACAGAATAAGTACCTGAAAACCCGTTAAAATGAGCAATAAATTCAGGTTTAATTGCAAAGATAGCTGAATAAAAAATAACATAAAAGGAAGAAAAAACAGCAAAAAATAGAGCATATTCACAGAAAACAGGGCAAGTGACGAGAACTCAAATCCCGCAAAGATGTTTTTGGAAAAGCCGTTCCATATCTCCCCAAAATTACGGTACATTCTGACAGAAAGCATTTCCCGGCCGTCAGCAACATTAAGCTGCAAATTGTGTTCTTTGATCTTTCGCGCCAGCCACACATCTTCCACAATTGCATTCTTAACGGAATCATGTCCGCCGATAGCTTCATATGCACTGCGTTTGAACATCATAAAAGGACCGATACCGATTGAAAATTTTACAAAACCTTTTTTATCAACAAAGTAAAACGGAAGCAGCATCATAACTGTGAACCAGAGCATAGGCATGATGAGCTTTTCAGCAAAGCTAACCATTTTCATTTTTGGGAAGAGCGTTAACATATCAGCTTTGCGGTTCACAGCAATTGTAACGGAGTCACACAGTGAATTTTTGTTATGCACGGTGTCTGCATCAGTGAATAAAATATATTCACCCTTAGAAGCATCATAAAGCTGTTTGCATGCAAAACACTTTCCCGTCCAGCCCTTTTCAAGAGGCTTGCCGTTAATGATATTCAGTTCAGGGTGAATGAGTTTTATTTCATCCAGTATTCTGCCCGTGTTATCATCTGAGTTATCATTTAGTACTATTACTTCGTATGAAGGGTAATCCTGCCGGAGAAGAGAGTTTACTATTTGTAAGATGTTGTGTTCTTCATTCCTTGCGGGGATAAGTACAGAGACGAATGGGAGATCATTGTTGGATATAGCGGGGTAATTCCTTCTGCGGAGGATGTAGAGATTCCACATGCAGATTAGCATAAGTACAAAAAGGATTGCCGTAATTAGTATGTTGTAGTATAGCAGAGTTTGACCTATTTATTTATGTTAAAGAAACAAACCCCCGACTAAGCTTTGGGGTATAGACTGATTTAGTTTAATTGAAGATATTAGTAACATTCACATGATACTCCCCCCTTTATAAAAGCAAAGGGGGGATAAAAGCTTTTTTTGCAGAGTCCCGTTCGGGAGACTCTGCAAAGTACAGAAAGTTTTGATAACACACCCTCCCGCCTGTGCGGGACAAACTTCTCAAGAGGGGAATAAATCATTGCAAAGAACTAAAATGAAACCACCCCTCGATAAACTTCCTGCCGGAAGTTTATCTCTTCCCCTCCTTGTTTCAGAAATTACTCCGTAATTTCTTGAAAGGAGGGGAGCTTTTGTAAAAGGTTTTTAAATCTTTCCTTCCCGCCTATGTGGTACTGAAGAAAACACTGCGATTTCAATCCCGCTTTCAGCGGGACTGTGAAAACACTGCGATTTCAATCCCGCTTTCAGCGGGACTGCGAAAACACTGCGTGTTTTCTTGAGGGGAGCGGATATTAAATTAAATCAGTCAAAAGTTTTGTTGCGGGATGATTTTCCGCGGAAGATGGTTTTAAATGATTCAGTGTTTCCGTCGGTTATATCATCGTGTAATTTATCAAGCTGTGCTTCAAGTAATGACCTTAAATTCTCAGTCATATCGTTATTTGATCTTCCATCATACAGTACAGGTGTGCCAACTGAAATAAATACTTCCGGGCGCTGCTCCATAAGGAATTCATACCTGAAGCAGACGGGGACAAGATTTACCTCTCCTGTTTTTTCCGCGATCTTGGTAATGCCGCTAAAGAATTTCAAAGGACGCTTATCCTGAGGTGTCATTTCACCCTGCGGAAAGATCCATAAATATTTATTTGTATTACTTATAAGCTCTGCTGCGTAGTTTATTGATCTTACTGCATCAGCTGGAATATTGCGGTCAACAGAAAACACCCCGATATATTTAAAGAAAGAATATTTCTTCAACTGTTCGATATCCATAATAAGGTAATCATCTTTTTTCATGGTGCGGTTGGTGAGGAAGTAAGCTATGAATCCATCCCACCAGTTTGAGTGGTTTGCGAACATTACAACAGGCTTGCTGTTATCAAGTGACTCCAGGTTTTGCACTCCAGATAAATGAACAGCATAGAAATGCTGCTTCATTAGCTTGCGGTGATAAACAGCAAAAATACTGCCAATTAGCTTATTTTTTTTAGCGGGTATCATTTGACGGGTAAAAATAAGATTACCGTTTAGTTTTTAAAACCCAATTTCTTTTCATTTAGAATGAATGTAGTTTGCCTGAGCTACTAAAGAAAATTCATTTTTTAAATACGTTGTAATTCAGACCCTTATAACAATTTATCCGGTATAACTAAAAATTAGCACTTGACAAACGGAAAATTATCTGCTATTATTGCCGTAGTTAAAGGGACGGCAATTATTGCAAACCGAAAATTACACGAAAATAAGCTAAAAACACAAAAATTACAAAAGATATGAAATTCACTAAAAAAGCTGTTATAACACTCATTTTTTTCATCTCAGCAGCAGCGTATTCTCAAAACCAGGTAAATACTGTTTGGGAGAGTCCTTCATACGAAGCCGGCTATAAAATGGCTTCCGGTACGACTAATATTAATTCA
>CAZOAP010000013.1:0-26892 GCA_964577645.1 uncultured Ignavibacteriales bacterium | reverse complement strand
AAAAACAAACATTGGCCCCATGTATGAGTTTTTACTTAGGGAAAATTACAACCTTGAAGAAATGATGTTCAGTGTGTTTAACCAGGATGTGGTACTTTCAACTTTTATATTTGACCAGTACCTGACATATGAAACAGGTCTTGAAACCCTGAAAAGACTGTTTGCAACAGCAGATAAATATGATAATATATTAATGGATACTTACGGTGCACAGCCAAGAGTGACAGATGAAAGCTGATTGAAAGAACAAATAATTAACAGTATTAAAGCCCGGTATATATGCCGGGTTTTTTCTAACGCTAAAACTTTTCAACACTAAGGCATAAAGATTAATAAGAAAACTGAATTTGGAAATTGGCATACATTATATATCCCCAGAATTTTAATACATAAATCCTTATTTTTGCTTAATTAATATTATAAAACAAAATGAAAATAATATGAATAGATATATTTCATATATAGTACTTATTGTTCTTTTTTTAGGCACACTTTCAGCATGCACAAAGAAAAAAGAAGAAGTAAACCCACAAAGTGATAAAAAGAGTGAAGAGACTTCGGGTGATAAAACAAAAGAAAACGAAAAACGCACATCGGGTGATACAGTATTTTTCGGGAGGTGGGACGGCAAGAAAATAGTAATAGATGATTACTACAAATTTTCAGCCAATGAGCAGGTTCAAGATTCCACAGGTGCGGGTTATGATATTTATGGAAATAAGCTAAAGGATATAATAAAAAAATACGCATCATACAGCGAAAATACTCCTGACTATTACTTTTCAGAATACAAACCGGAATTTGCTGAGTATTCAAGCTTTAAGATTGGTGATAAAGTATATCTCTCAGCCTCTTCCGGTGTTTACCCGGTTCAGATATCAGGTTACTATGTTAATATGGATGATATGATAGGTGCCGGTACAATATTTTATGCTGTAGTGGTACCGCCAAAGGAAATGAAGCTGGAAGAAAATGAAATTATTGCGGTATCTTATAATACCAACATGACCCCCATAAACAGAAAAGGTGTGACAAATCAGGGTGTAATTGATGATTTCAAAAAACTAGTAATGCCAAAGCTAAAGGGAGTAATGGTATCTGAATATAATGATAAGGGTGAACCAAAAACCGTGCCGCTAACAAAAATTTCGAATGAAGATATTAAGATATTTGAAGGAAGCTTTACAGGCAAAGGTAAGAGTGAATTCCTTGTTAGTGTTAAACTGCAGAATGATTTCACTAATTTTACTTCATTGATTTATGTAATGGATTCAGAAGGGAAAGTGATATCTGAATTTATGCCTCTTGCTGTAAATAATTTCACGTTCGGGATGGCTGAAGGTGTTATGGATATTAACGGTGACGGTCAGCTTGAAGTTATCACTTATGACGGTTATTATGAAGGCGGCGGTTATAATATGAATAAATTCAATGGCGGGCTCTGGAAATTGCTGACAACAGGTTTTGTGTTTGGAGTCTAACAAAAAGGCAAAAGTAAAAAGGCAAAAAGCAAAAAAAAATTAATGGGTAAAATTAACAGAAGACAATTTATGAAGCTTGCGGGGTCTTCGCTGGCGATAGGTGCAATTGGTTCGGCATTTCCTTCGATATACAGATTCAAAGAAATTGCCGGTGGTTTAAATAAATTTGACCATGTAGTTGTATTGATGATGGAGAACCGTTCATTTGATAATCTGCTTGGTTATCTTTATACACCGCAGAATCCTCCGCCTAACGGGCAGCAGTTTGAAGGCGTTGCTTACCATGATCTTTCAAATCCCATACCGCCGTATGCAGATTCATCGTTTATGGGCAATGTGCCTGTTCACAAAGATTCAGCTATGAATAATCCGAATCCTGATCCCGGAGAGGAGTATCCGCACATAAACACATCGCTTTTTGGCACTGTACTGCCGGACTCGAACCGTTACCTTGATGCATGTGCAATGGGCTCACCATGGAACCTGCCGAATTCGCTCCCGACAAATTATCCAATGAGCGGATTTCTGACAGATTATATAAATAACTTTAAGGCAACACAGGGCAGATTGCCTACTTACAGTGAGTATAAAATTATCATGAGCTGCTTTCCGCCGGAAGTTGTTCCGGTAATAAGTACTCTTGCAAAAGGTTTCGCTGTATGTGATCACTGGCACTGCGCAGTACCTTCGCAAACGTTCTGTAACCGTTCATTTTTAAACAGCGCGCAGTCAAACGGATTTGTAACAAATTCCTGTCCTGATGGCTACACAAAATGGCAGAACAATACCTCTGAAACAATTTTTGAGCGCCTTCATAACCGCGGGAAAAACTGGAAGCTGTATTTTGATCATCTTGATGTTTTCCCTATGAGCATGCTTATACATTTTAACGCTTTGAAGCAATATGCCCCGACAAATATCTGCGGTATGGATGCATTCTTTGACGACTGCGCATCAGGCAGACTGCCGGAATATACTTTCATTGAGCCAAGAATGATGTTCTTTCATAACGATGAACATCCGCCATCACCGTTAATAGGCAACAAAGCCATAACTATCTTTCCATCATCTGTAACACCCGGTGAAAAGTTAATTCACAAAGTATATAATGCAATTAAAAATTCACACAGCTCTGAAGGCAATAACTGGCAGAACACATTATTTATCATTACGTTTGATGAAGCAGGCGGAACATATGATCACGTTCAGCCGCCATCAGCTGTACCGCCTGTTCCAAATAACAATACTGAAATGAATTTCCAGTTTGACCGTTTAGGTATAAGGGTACCTGCAATACTTGTATCGGCATATATAAACAGCGGTACTGTTATTAATGACCCGCTTACACATACATCAGTGATTAAAACGTTATCGGATAAATGGAATCTTGGGAATTTAACGCAAAGAGATCTGAATTCACCAACCCTGTATAATTATCTAACCCGTTCAGAACCGCGCAATCCTGCTGATTGGCCGGTGACAGATCCAAGACAGGATAAAGTACAGGGTGATAAAGATTTCTTCCTTGATAAACCGCTGACCGGTTTCCAGAAAGATTTTATCGGGCTGGCAAGCTCACTTGCAAATGGAAGAAGCATTCCGCCTGAGGGAATAAATACAATTGGCGAGAGTCTTTCATTTTTAAAGGAGATAATTAAAATTCTAAAGGTATCTTACGCATGCTAAAATATAAATTCGCAATATTACTGATAATAATCATTACCTCTTCGTTATATTCACAACGGATTAAATGGGAAGAAACTTTCATAGATAAAGATATAAGCTCACGCGGATGGAAATTGGTGAATAACGATAAGGGTGCGGCGGATATTGAACTTTACTCAGGATTTGAGTTTTTTGATCTTGGAAGCCAGTCATCACATGCCGGTAATTATTTCTTTAAAATGGGGTTTGAAAACATCAATGATGATTTTATGATAGATGACTGGATAATAATACCTCACCTGTTTGATATACATGCAGGTGATACACTTTCATTTTGGTGCGGAGCAATTGACAGGAATTTTAAGGACTCTCTTAAAATATGGGTATCTGCTACTGATGACAGCCTGAGTAGCTTTACTATGATAGATTATTTTAAGGTACAGGGTCCCGTTGGCAGCTGGCATAAAAGATCTTATGACCTCTCACAGTATGAAGGCAAAAGCATTTTTGTTGGTGTAAATTATTACATGAAAGATGCAGGCGCTTTCGGTAACTCATCTGATGCACTTTGGATAGATCATTTTACATTAACCGGCAAAGGCTTTGGCGGTATTGAGCCTGTTAGCTATAATTTATTCCAGAACTTTCCGAATCCGTTCAATCCAACAACAGATATCAGCTTCAGCATAGCAAATGATTCAAGGGTTGTGATAAATATATATAATACGCTGGGTCAGCAGGTTATGCAGCTTGTAAACGCAGATTACAAAAAAGGTACATATACAATTAATTTTGACGGCTCAAACTTTGCAAGCGGTGTATATTTTTATAAAATCAAAGCAGGGGATCCTTCAACAGGTTCAGGACAAGTCTTTACAGACGAGAAGAAAATGGTGCTTGTAAAGTAGGTGAGCTGGTAAAAAGTAAACAATAAACTAATTAATAGTGATTGTTTGGAGCGGTTTTAGGGTAATAAATTAACTCTTAAACCGCTATTTTTATTTATCAATTCAAAAAAAAATTAGTTTACCGTAAAATAAAATATAATTTTAATAATTTAACAAATAAGTTATGAAAACCCTGAATATATCTTTCATTTTAGTTTTAACGACAATTTTATCCGGTTCATTTATATTTTCACAGGTAAAAAGTAATGATGGCAACGGAGGATGGCTGCTTGCCGGGAGCAAACCAAAGTATTATGAAATAGGTCCGGCAATGAAACAGTACAACAGCAAAGATGTGTATTATTTAAAATCAGTTGAAAATGTTGAAAGCGGTTTTGGAACCATATTGAAGCAAATGGACCCGAAAGATCTACTCGGGAAAAGAGTAAGATTAACGGGAAATATCAAATGCGAGAATGTTATGAACTATGCCGGCATGTGGATGAGGGTTGACGGAAACACACCTGGTGTAATGCTTGGTTTTGATAACATGGGTAACCGTCCAATAACAGGTACAACTGACTGGCAGAAATACGAAATAGTGCTTGACGTTCCCGACAGCAGTGTTAATATTGGATATGGTGTGCTGATGGATGGCAACGGTTCCTTGTGGATATCAGATCTTGTGTTTGATATTGTTGGAGATGATGTTGCTTCAACAAATATGCTTCCCCCGGAGAGATTGAAATCCGTTGGGAATTATACTGAGCTGCCTTTGGAGATAATGAATATACCGGATGCAATTATTATCAAACATACACCTGCAACACCATACGCTGTTAAGCCAAAGGAAGATACAGCAAACTTTTACTGGTTTTATAAAACCTCGGTTAAAGCTAGCTTTGAGGATCTTGAAATAACTGAGTTCGGCTCATACACATGGGATGGCTTAAAATGGGTTTTCGGCAATGTAACAAGCAAGCCGTTTGAACCCAAAGATTTTGCCGAATGGTATTCATGCAAAAAGTGGAAATTGAAAAAAGGTGTTGAGTACACTGACCCCAATAACTGGAATTATTCTTCTGTTTTAAAGGATGGAAAAATATTATGGTATTACATCGCAAGAAATAAAAAGGGAGAGCTATTTAAAGGGACAGCAATTGTTGATTATACTGGTGAGATGAAGAAATGAGAAGATTAAATATTTAGAAAGTCTTAAAGTTTGAAGTTTTATTATTTAGTTGTTGATTAAAAGACCCACTATAACAGAAAAAAATGATTTATGAACAAGGGGCTCAATGCCCCTTGTTTTTTTATCACAATATAATGCAGTCAATTATTCACAAATTTTTTAATTAAAAAATCATAAGTTATTGTTTTTGGAGTAAAATTAAATTACTGGAAAATAATTCATTATAAAATTAATTTCATAAATCATTGTTTTTGAAACTTGATCCGGAGAACTATCTTTTTGCTAAAGTTATTTTTATTTATGAAAGGAGAAGTTAGCTATGTTAAACAAACTCGCAGTAACACTAATGTTTGTTCTGTTTATTTCGGCTGCAAATGCGCAGAGTAGTTCAGAAGCTGCTTCACTGAACAGGAACATCAATTCATACGGCGGTTATGCACAATCTTCAGCGGTAATAGGGTATCCACCGTACAGCGATGTGTGGATAATGCACAGCTCCGCACCGGGCAGAAGCACTGCCGCAGAAACACATTACGTTTATCACGGTCCGTATTATTACGCAATACTGCCTGGTGAATCATACGATCCATACGCAAAGTACATTTCAGTGCATGATAGGTGGTATGATCCCACAGCTGATGCGGCAATAGCAGAGGCTCCAAAAGCTCCGCATTTTGTGATTTACAAAAATTACGTCAGACCTTCTGACAGGGAAGATGTATTTGTAAATTATCTTGAGCCGGCACCTGTAGTAACGGTTAAGACCAATACGATAGTTCCCCCACACGGCGTGAACTACTATGAACCGCTGGTTGGTAATGAAAAAGTGCCAATTCGTGACTTCAGGACTGATATATGGAAGTATAAGGATTATACAGAAAAAAATACTGAGCCTGATTATGATATTTACAGTTTAAGTTCACTCTTCACTGAATAAAGTGATTAATCATTATAAAGCAGCGTTAGTATAAGAACAGCATAGCAGCAAACCGAAATAAACCAAAACCCCGGGGTTTGAAAAAGCTCCGGGGTTTTTTATAAACTAATCTTCATGCAAAAGATTATAAATGTTAATGTGAAATAAGGACAGTAAATTAATTTGATACTTCTCCTTCAAGGTCATACTCTTTTGCTTTGATTATCTTTACATTTGCAAAATCGCCGGTGCGGAGATAAATGCTGCCCGAATGGGATTGCTTCGCCCCGCTTAAGCGGGTCTCGCAACTAATGTATACCTCGTTATCAACTTCGGGGCTGTCATATTCAGTGCGGCCGATGAAGAAATTGCCTTCCTTACGGTCAACAAGTACCTTTAATGTTTTGCCAATTAATGACTTATTGTGTGCAAGCGATATTTTCTTCTGTGCCTTCATTATTTCATTTGCGCGGCGCTGTTTTTCTTTTGCAGGTACGTTATCTACAAGTTTAAAAGCATGAGTGTTCTCTTCATGTGAATATGTAAATATTCCAAGCCTTTCAAACTTTGTATCAATGACCCACTGTTTCATTTCTTCAAAATCATCAAAAGTTTCACCTGGATAACCTGCAATAAGCGTGGTACGAATTGCGATGCCCGGAATTTTTTCGCGAATTTTGTTTACAAGCTCAATTGTCCGCTGCTTGGTAGTACCGCGCCGCATTGATTTCAGCATGTTATCACTGATATGCTGAAGCGGCATATCAAGATATTTGCAGATCTTTGGCTCTCGTGCAATTACATCTAGTGCATCCATCGGGAAGCCCTGCGGGAATGCGTAATGCAGACGGATCCACTCAATACCCTCAACGTCACATAGTTTTTCAAGAAGCTCTGCGAGATTGCGTTTTTTATAGAGATCGAGTCCATAGTAAGTTAAGTCCTGCGCAATTAAAATCAATTCCTTCACTCCCTGCCTTGCAAGATCCTTTGCTTGGCTAACAAGCCGCTGCATTGGAATAGAAACATGCTTGCCCCGCATTAAAGGAATTGCGCAAAATGAACATGGTCGGTCGCAACCTTCGGATACCTTAAAATACGCATAGTGCAATGGAGTTGTAAGCAGGCGTTCACCGATGAGCTCCTGTTTATAATCAGCGTTAAGTGTTTTAAGCAAACGGGGCAGGTCACGTGTTCCGAAGTATTCATCAATATTCGGGATTTCTTTTACAAGGTCGGGTTTGTATCGCTCCGAGAGACAGCCTGTCACATATACTTTTTCAACCAGTCCCTTTTCTTTCGCATCTGCCCACTCTATAATAGTATTTATTGATTCCTGCTTTGCGTTATCTATGAATCCGCAAGTGTTAATTATTACAATAGGCGCATCTGAATTATCATCCTCGTGTGAGACGGTAAAATCGTTGGCGCGCAATTGTCCCATAAGCACTTCGGAATCGTAAATGTTCTTCGAACATCCGAGCGTTATGACGTTTACTTTATTTTTCTTTATAGTTCGTGTTTTCAACCTTGAAATTTTCCCGCTTATTTCTTCCCCTTTTACTTCTGAATAGGGGGGATTTAGAAACTCGAAGCAAAAATAGTTATATATATATAGTGTTTCGAGGAATTAAAAAATGCTTACATGCGTTAATCATATTATAAATACCTGTTTATTTAACTCATTTATTAACAATTTTACCTAAATCAATTTAAACTATGTCTATTATTATTTACCCGTTTGAGCGGCAGGCTCCGGGAGGATTCAACGACGGCGAAATACTCGAGAACCGCCCGGTTGTTATGACACATAACCCGGCATATCTGCTGCCTTATTCCAATTTATTCTATTGGGCACATGCATGGAGCGATAATGGTTCAACTATTGGCGAGCACCCGCATAAGGGATTTGAGATAATCACATTCATTATCAAAGGCACTATTGAGCATTATGATTCAAGCAACCGTAAATGGATTCCTATAAACGAAGGCGGAGCACAGATCATCAGGGCAGGCAGCGGAATAAGCCATGCTGAGAAATTAAATGCTGGCTCGCATGTATTCCAGGTATGGTTCGATCCCGATATACGCAAAGCAATGCAGGTCCCTGCAGCATACAATGATTACGAGCAGAAAGATTTCCCTGTAACAACATCAAATGGTTTTGAAGTGAGGCAGTATATAGGTGAAGGCTCACCCCTGAAAATGGAAACACCGGGAGTTGGCGCAGTTGAAATAAACTTTAAAGCGGGCTCACATAAACTGGGTTTAAACCCTGAGAAGATCAGCTCTGTATACCTGATCGAAGGCGGGATATCAATGGCTGCAGGAAAGATGGAAGCCAATGACTTTGCAGTAGTTAAGGATGAAAGTGAGCTTACTTTTGAAACCACTGAACCAGGCAGGCTGTTTTTAATAGAGAACCCTGTAAAGCCGGATTACCGGACTTATGCAGAGATGAGCTAAAAAAATAAATCGAATATGAAAACAAAAAACATAATATTAATGACTATCCTGTACACTGCGCTGAGTTTTTTTGGATGTAAACAGGTAAGATCAAAACCGGAAAATATTAATATGGCAGATAAATCCACGTTCTACGAATTCCTTGAAGCAAACCCGAATGCTAAGGTAAGATCCATTGACGGCAAGTATGTTGATTACTCACAGTTTAAAGGAAAAAAAGTATTGATAGTAAATACTGCATCAGAGTGCGGTTACACTCCGCAATACGAAGATCTTGAGAAGCTTTATGAAACGTATAAGGATAAACTTATTATTCTTGGTTTCCCTGCAAATAATTTTGGGGGACAGGAGCCCGGCACAAATGAAGAAATAAAGCAGTTCTGTACATCTAAATACAGCGTTACATTCCCGATGTTTGAAAAAATTTCAGTATTGGGCGATGATATGGCTCCAATATACAAATGGCTTACAAGCAAGGATATGAACGGATGGAATGACCAGCAGCCAAAATGGAATTTCAATAAATACCTGCTTGATGAGAACGGTAATTTGGTGAAATACTACTCCAGTGCTGTAAAACCTTTGAGTGACGATATCGTATCACAGCTGAAGTGACCTGTGTATTTCACTCAAAGACGCAAATAGACAGATCTTTGCTTTTCTGAGTAGCTCCGCTCTTTAGAGCGGAGATAAGTTGTAAATAGAATATTGGCTTTAGCCACAGTTTGATATTTTTTCTGCAAATTCAATTGCGGCTAAAGCGGTTAACTACTTTCACTTTAATCCACGACCTGAAGGTCGTGGCAACACAAAAGTATTATGATGTTATTTTCTTCGCATTCCCAAACTGGAGTTTGGGAATAAAGGTGGAAATGTAATTATTTATAGTATCAAAATCTAAAAACTGCTATATTGCCCTTTCATAAATTATAAAACTAAGTAATGACATCTGACGCCAGGAAAAATATTGTTAAGTATTTTCTGACTGATATTAACGTATTTATCAGTGTTTACCTTTCGTTCTTTTCGCTTTCATGGATAACTTTTAAGCTGACAGGCTCACCTGCCGCACTTGGTACTATTGGCTTTGCACAGAACCTGCCTTTTTTGCTCTTCAGCATATACGGCGGAGTGCTTGCCGATAGGTATGACAGAAGAAGCAATGTTATAAAATGCAATATTGGCTTAACGCTGGTAACAATTGTATCAATTATATTAGTTATAACTGACCTTCTTTCATTCCCCTTAATACTGCTTATGGGTTTTTCTCTTGGAAGTGTGTTTGCCTTGAATTATCCAAGCATGATAGGTTTGGTAAAAGATATTGTTACCGATAAGCAGGAATTCCCCAGGGTAATGGGTGCAGCTGCATCAAATGCGAAGATAGGGCAGGTTGCTGCATCATCTACTTTCAGTTTATTGTTTGCAGCATTTGCAGCAGTTGGTACTTTTGCAACAGCTCTGCTTGCAAATATTATTGCACTGGTTTCTATTATATCACTTAAAAAACC
Organism: uncultured Ignavibacteriales bacterium; assembly: GCA_964577645.1. Lineage (GTDB taxonomy): Bacteria > Bacteroidota > Ignavibacteria > Tepidaquicellales > OLB5 > OLB5. The sequence goes on along the minus strand of CAZOAP010000013.1, from coordinate 16,774 downwards.
AAAACAGGAAATCAACGCAGAAAGTGATTCGGTAAAAGTTCAGTTTGTTACGGGTATTAAATATGTGTTCAGGTATAGACCCCTAATTGCGGTTGTACTGATCTCAACAATGATAAGTATTGTGTTCGGTTTTGTAACTTTCCAGCTGCCTATTGTTGATGCTGATTTTCTTAAGGGCGGCTCAAAAGCACTTGGTATTTTGTATTTAGCCGGTGCTATCGGGGGCCTAGCCTCAGGTATTTATATGAGCAGAAGAAAATCAACAAAGAATATCCTGAGATTCCTAATAATATGTTCATTTATCTCAGGTATCAGCATTACAGGAATTGCGCTGTCACGAAATATAGTAACTACATTCATTTTTGCAATGGGTGTTGATTTTGCTTTTATTGCTGCAATGGGTATTAATAACACCGTGCTGCAGATGCTGACAGAAGAACCGAAGCGCGGTAGAGTGCTGGGTGTTAATACCTCATTCAACTGGGGAGTTATGGCATTGGTAATTATGGTTTTTGGCTATGTGGCAAAATATCTTGGTATGGAAATTACTATAATTATTGTTGGCGCTATGACTATAGCCAGCGGTTTTTTGTTTGCAATGACAATGAAAAAACAATTACCGGTACTGCAGCAGATGTATAAAGACCGCGGTGTAGAAGCCGGACATGAACCGTTTTAGAATTTGAAATGAATAATTTTATGCAAAAGCTGTATATGAACAAGGGGCTGTGAGCCCCTTGTTTTGTTATGTCCACAGACATGAATGTCTGTGCCACTAAAACTTATATCACAAACTTTACTTCATCATAAAACCAAGAGGACCTGCAGGGTCAAGCATTTTCTTCAGGTTTTTCCACGGGATTGAAACTGTCTGGAAGCCCCACACATACGGACCTACCTGGTAGAGATTAAAATAAATATCAAGTGTGTGATCGTTAACTGTGAATGTACTAAAATTCTCAGCTTTAGCTGATGCTCCCGAATTTATTGATTCATCATTGTTTTCCAGTCCATCTTTCTTTGCCCTGGTTTTCAGCTCATTGATGCAGTATTTGGAAATATAATTAAGCCATTCACTACCCGGAGTAAACAGGCTGTCAATTGTAAGCAAGCCTTTATTTGTGTAACTATAATTAAATGAATTCCTGTAAGTCATAGGATGTGCTGCACAGCGCGGGCTTATGTATGTTTCAAACATGAAGCTGAGATAGCTGTTGTTTTTATAAGCTGTGGTGTAGTTCATCTCAAGAATGTTCAGGTCCTGCGGGCACTGCGGGTTATCCGCAGTAGACTCATTTTTGAAAGGATCAATAATGCGGGCAATAAGGGAATCAATTTCAATATTGATATCACTTGCAATTCCCCTTACGCCCATCAACGCATCGGGACCGAAATCAATTTGCGGGTAGTTTGCAGTTATTTCATATTTCTTAACAGATGATGTATCTTTTATTGTGTGAGAAGTAATATTCAGTTTTTGCGAATAAACTGATATTGTTAACAGAATTAATATTGATGTAATTAAAGCTTTCATATGCTGTACAATTGTTTACTTAAATATTTAATTCACAAAGTTAACAATAAATTTTCACCTTACAAAAGCGGCCGGTATAAAGATTTGCATTAATTCGGATTTTGTGCAGATACCCTGAATGATCTTATTTTATGTTTACTGATCTTTGTTTCCAGTCCCATTATCCCGAAAATTTTGATTATGTCCTCTTCCTCATCCTTATCCCAAAAATATCCTGTTTGTTTTAAATAACTTAAGCCGTTTACTCCCTGTTCCAGCAATCCTTTAGTATTTATCGCTTTCGACATTTCACTTAATGATTTCCTGATATTTTTCTGCCTGTAATGCAGAAGCGAGAGACCTATATAAGAATCAAAATGAGCATGATCGCATCTAAGCGCCTTTAAGAAATATTTTTCCGCAAGCTCATAATCATTCTCATCAAGGTAGCAATATGCAAGGTTGTTTAATGCCGATGCGTCGTAAGGTTCAGAAGTTAAGTATACAAGATAGTCAGCTGCTGCATTGAGGTGCCTCGAGGTTTTGCTGTATAATATTGCCCTTCTGAAATAGCACCATGGATTTCCGCTGATATTTATTGCTGCAGTATAATCATCAATTGATTCATCATATAATCCGAGTTTCTCAAATTTTTCAGCCCTGTTTACAAATTCTGCTGCAAACCTGCTAGAGCCCGTCACGCTTCTGTACAGATCATTCAAAGCAGAAATGGTATCGCCGGTTTGAATACAGCATTCAGCCCTTAAGCTGTAAATGGTATGATCACCCGGATTTAATCTGATTGCTTCAGAGTAATCATTTAAAGCTTCTTTATATTTAGATATCTTCATGTAACTATCAGCACGTATTATATATGCGTCTGTGTATCCGGGATCAATGAGTAATGCTTTCTCAAGATCTATAAATGCGCTGTCCATATCTCCGTTATTTGAGTAACAAATTCCCCTTTGCAGGTATAGCTCTTTATCTTCCGTTCCGCCTGCAAATAAATAATTATAAAAATCCAGCGCAAGCTCATCATACCTGAAATACATTGCATATCTTGCAAGCTCCCTAACTGCCCCCGGGCTATAACCGTTTGTGAGTGCCAGGTTTAACAGGAGAGTATCAGTTACGTAATCATATCCCTCGTCAATTCTTAGGTATTTTCTGCAAAGTGAATCCATACTTTCTGTTATATTATTTTCTGTATGATCTGCAAACATCATTATTTTAAATTTTTCAACAGGGATAGCAAAGTTCAGGTTCTGGTTTCCGTCATATGAAGAGTTTGTTATCCCGATCAATTCACCTTTGGAATTTAACAGCGCGCCTCCGCTTGAACCATTTGAAATGCTTGCAGTATATTGTATCAGATCACATTTTTCAATTTCGCGCTTCCCGCTTAAAATACCGGATGAAATTGTCCTTTCAAGGCCGTTTGGATTACCAATTGCGTAGACTGTTTCACCTATCATTGCAAGCTCTGAGCTGCCTGGCTCAATATAATTATTACTGAAGATACAGGCTTTTAATATTGCAGCATCATTTTCTTTATTTATTGCCAGTATCTTTATATCATTATACACAGTTAATCCTTTTCTTACTTCTATTCTGAAGGCGTATTCAATAATATGAAAATTTGTAAATATTACTCCGTCAGTTGAAACAATAACGCCTGATGCAAACGATATCACGGCATCATTTGCATCATATGTATAAACCATAACAACAGCATCTGATCTTTCTGAATAAATCTGCTGAGGAGTGAGTAATTCCTGAGAAAACTGCTGCTGTAAAAATATTATGCTTATTACAGCTATAAGAACTATTAACTTTAAATTAATTTTCATTTTATTGCCTCCCTGTTTTTTCTTAATTCAATTATAAGTTTTAAGATCTTGTGTTTCATATCATAGTATGATAATTATTCTGAAAAAAATAACCGTATATATTAACTGAATGTCTTAACCGAGAAATATCTTAATTAGAGGTTATCAATAATTTTTCAATTTATAAGGAATCCGGAAATATCAATTATTCTAAAAAAATACACAAAAAACCCTTGACATTTATTTTAGGTATGCCTAATTTTGTAATAAGATATGCCTAATTTAGTAAAAAATATGACATCACGCTCAAAAGAGGACTATTTAAAGAATATTTACCACATTCAGGAAGAAGGCCGCAAGGTTAATACCGGCAGTCTTGCCACCGCACTTTCAATTTCACCGGCATCTGTAAGTGAGATGGTAAACAAGCTTTCCAAGCAGGGATTAATTGATAACACTCCATACCACGGGTTTGAGCTCACAGGTGACGGCAGAAAAATTTCCCTGAACCTGATACGTAAACACAGGCTGCTGGAAGTTTTCCTGCATGAAAATCTGCATTATGAATGGGACGAAGTGCATGAAGAAGCTGAAAGGCTTGAGCATGTTTGCAGTGATATGTTTATTAACAAGCTTGAAGAATACCTGGGCTATCCAAAGTTCGATCCGCACGGCGATCCTATCCCTGATAAAGACTATAATATTGCACCTACACATTACAAGCTTTTGCAGAATACAGAGCCGGGAAGAGAATATATTATAGCAAAGGTAAAAGATTCATCAATTGAAATATTACAGTACTTAACAAAGATAGGCATTAAGCTGAACACAAAAATTATATTAAACGAAAAAATAGAATTTGACGGCTCGGTTGTAATAATTGTTGAAGGAAAGAAAAATCTTTTAAGCAAGGTTATGGCAGAGCAGATCTTTGTAGCGGGATGATCAGATGTGAAATGTCATTGATAAGTTTCAAAAAAATAAAAATTAAAAAAGTTTTAAGCAATAAGGATAGATATCCTTCTCTTAGCAACGGATAAATAGAATGAAAAAGTTATTACATAAAGAAGCAGTTTTAGATTATAAAACAACGGGGTGGAGGCATCCGGTAACAGTACCATCTCTCCCCGAAGTATTTTCATCGGTAAAAATACCGGGTGGCGGCAGTATATGGCGCAAGATGCTTGCCTTTGCTGGTCCGGGATTAATGGTATCTGTTGGGTATATGGATCCGGGCAACTGGGCTACAGATATTGCAGGCGGAGCAAAATTCGGTTATACACTGCTTGCGGTAATTTTCATTTCAAATATATTTGCAATGATACTTCAGCATTTATCATTAAAGCTTGGTATAGTTGCTGAAAGGGATCTTGCACAGGCCTGCAGGGATAATTATTCAAAACCTATTTCAATTGCACTATGGGTACTTTGCGAAATTGCTATAGCCGCATGTGATCTTGCTGAAGTAATCGGTTCGGCCATTGCACTGAATCTGCTATTTGGAATTCCATTGGCAGTTGGCGTAGTTATTACGGTTGCAGATGTACTTGTAATATTATTTTTCCAGTATAAAGGCTTCAGGTATATTGAAAGTCTTGTAGCAGGTTTGATAACTATAATATTTGCCTGCTTTGCCTATGAAATAATTGTATCCCAGCCTGAGGTTGCGGCTATGATGAAAGGTTTGATACCCTCATCGCAAATTATTACAAACCCTTCTATGCTTTATATAGCAATAGGCATTCTTGGCGCTACAGTAATGCCTCATAACCTGTACCTGCACTCAAGCATTGTACAGACAAGGGCATATGAAAGAACAGAAGAAGGAAAGAAGACAGCAATTAAGTATGCTACTTTTGATTCAACAGGCGCATTACTGCTTGCATTTTTCATAAACGCAGCAATACTAATAGTTGCAGCAGCAGCATTCTATAATACTGCATATTCAGATGTAGCTGATATTACAGATGCATATAAGCTGCTTGATCCTGTGCTTGGGGTTGGTATGGCGGGATTCTTATTCGCTATAGCGCTGCTTGCATCGGGCCAGAATTCAACAATAACAGGAACACTTTCAGGGCAGATAGTTATGGAAGGATTCCTGAATATCCGCTTAAAGCCGTGGTTAAGAAGGCTTATTACAAGGCTGATAGCTGTAATACCTGCATTGATAGTAACCATACTTTATGGAGAAAAAGGGACAACTAGTCTTTTGATACTGAGCCAGGTAATACTATCTATCCAGTTAAGCTTTGCTGTGGTACCGCTTGTAATATTTACCAGCGATAAAAAGAAAATGGGCAAGTTTGCCAATAAGCCTGTACTTAAATATTCAGCCTGGGCAATAAGCGCAGTGATAATAGTTTTCAATGTATTTTTATTATACCAGACATTCGGTGAATGGTTCAGCTGATCACGAATCTAACATAATTTTAAAATCAAAAATATCTTATAATCCCCCAGATACCAGGGGGATTTTTTTGTACAAATTTTATTTCTTAATATTGCAGTATCAGGTATAAATTCAATAATTTCATTATATTTGTGCATCAGAAAATAAATCTAAAGGGGAATACTGATGGCAGAGGGTACTAAAGATACAACGGATTTACCTGTTAACGAAAAAGCTACAAAGCTGGAAATTATTATTACAGTTTTACTTGGGATAACAACTATTCTGGGTGCGTTTGCAGCATACTGCTCTGCGTTATGGGGCGGCGAAATGCAGACAAGCTACACGCAATCAGTTACCGTTACAAATCATGCAAACACAATTTATCTTGAAGCATTGAGCGACCTGAATTCATTTGAAGTAAATGACATGAAAGATGATATCATTTATTCCCAGTGGAAAGATAACACAGAAAAAGGCGATACTGAAGATGCGGCTTATTTTTTCACCAAGCTGAGCGATGGACTGCAAAAGGATCTGAAGGATGACCCGAAAGACGTAAGCGAATATGAAAAGGAACAGACAGCATATTTAGACAGCATAAACGCAAGGATGAAAGAATCCGAAGAGCTTAATGACTCAGCGAAAGTACTGCTGACAAAAGGCAACAATGCCAATAAAGTAGGCGATGATTTTACATTATGCACGGTTTTATTCACCATAGTGCTTTTCTTTTTAGGCCTGGCATCGCTAAAAACACATTCAGCCATGCAGAAAACATACGTGATACTTGCTGTTGTAATACTTGTTCTTTCGCTTGTAAGAATGGTAACGATACCATTCCCGTTCTTTCAGTAACACAAAATATTAAACAGTAAAGGGCTTTCCTTAATGTTTTGCAAAGTAATTAAACAGCTTCAACAAAAATAAATAATTTAAAATGAAAAGTTTATTTACCATATTTCTTTTTTGTATTATTTTAATTTCACAGAATATACTTTCGCAGACAGGTGATATTTCAACCGATAGACCTGACCAGAGCGAATCACCTTACCTGATGGATAAAGGTTATTTCCAGATGGAAGCAGGGATAACTTCAGAAAATGATGAACCGGTTAAGGATTTTAAAACAAATACACTTTCGGCACCTTCAATATTACTGCGTTACGGAATTGCAAAAAATGTTGAATTAAGGGGCGGCATAGAAGTGCTGAACAGCAAAACTACCATCAGCGGAAATTCCACAAGTCAAAGCGGTATAAGTCCTATCATGATCGGTACAAAGATCAAATTATTTACAGAAAAAGGCTCTGCCCCTGAAACTTCGTTATTGTTAAGTATTTTTTTGCCCTTTAAGGATAACAGCGCCTTCCAGTCAGATTACATAGGAACAGAGTTCCGTTTTGCAATGACGAATAATCTTACCAAGCGATTTTCACTTTCTTATAACATAGGCGGCGAGTTTGGCTCAGGTGCGCCCGGAGCAACGGGACTTTACACAATTTCTTTAGGAGCAAGCCTTGTAAACAAATTATCCGGATTTGTTGAGCTGTACGGGTTTATGCCGCAGAAATTTTCACCTGACCACCGTTTTGATGCCGGATTAACTTACCTGATTTTAAAAAATGTTCAGGTGGATGCCGCATTTGGCTTCGGTATTTCTGAAAGGTCACCTGATTTCTTTGTTGGTGGCGGAGTATCCGTACGGCTGCCTAAGTAATTGAAAGGACTTAATAATATTGAAATGATTTTTTTATCCCGGGAATATACCCGGGTTTTTTTATTATTACAGAATTTTTCCATAAATCATACCCTAAATTGATAGTAATCATTGGATTAATGGATATATTATAGCAATTTGCTTTAAAACTTTATACAAACCTAATATGAAAAACCGAATCCTTTTATTTTTTACTCTAATATTAATATGTACAGTTATATATTCACAGGATGATTCAATAATTTCGGTTGACCATTCCAGAGTAACACTTTCTACAGATATTGTTCCCCTATGGAAAGTCCAGGTGGAAGTGGGCGGTACAAGCTGGTATTCAGAAGATACAAGAACATACGACCCGGGGACACATGTAGAGCAAACAGTTTCTGATTATCATTTAATGATGGATATACCTACACTTGCATTCAGGGTGGGCATATTCAGAAATATAGAATTACGGCTGGGGCTGGTTTTTAAACAGGAATTCATACGGACTAAGTATGATGGAATTATGACCATCATTTCTTCCTCCTTTAAGAGAGGAATTTACGGTGGTGGACCTATCGAAGCCGGAATAAAATATAATTTCCTGGAACGAAATATATATTTACCGGAAGCTTCTTTAAGTGTAAATTTATTTATCCCCGCAGGTAATTATTATTTTCATATGGATTATATATCGCCTCTCTTTAAGCTCATACTTAAAAGGGATATAAATAAAAAGTTTAGCGTAGGCGGTAACCTTGGTTACGGGTGGAATGTATATGATGACTTCACGGATAAATACGGAAGTTATTCTGTATCTCTCAATGCTTCCCTGAGCAGTAAGCTGAGTGCATTTGCAGAAGCGTTCAGCTATTTTCAGCACAAACGAAAACCTGATCACAGAATTGGAGCAGGGCTTACTTACCGTTTTGCGCGTAATGTTATGACAGTTGTCCAGGGAGGTTTCGGGATAAGTGAAAGAGCACCTGATCTTTTCGGCAGCGGTGGTATTGGATTTATATTTCCTTAAGAAAGCGGGTGAAGAAGATTTTTATAAGCTCCCCTCCTATATTAGGAGGGGAGCAAAGCATTATTCTTCCTGCTCGCTTAATAAACCCTGAACATATTAACTACATTTATATTAGTATTATAGGCTGTTATCATATAATTGTAATTATTTACAACATCATCATATGTACGGTTGAAGTCATTTTGGTCACTGGCTGAAGGAGCATGGTCAAAGAACTTATTGCCTGCATCAAGGAACATATTTGTCATTTTAACAAAATAATCTTCATAGCTGTATTTCATATATTTTGTCTTCTCGGAAAACTCCGCGCTTAGAACAGTATTTTTATCATCCTTAAAAGAAGTTTCGAACTGCCTGAATTTCTCTTTAGCTTTAGAGAAATCACCTTTATATTCCAGCCCGTTGAATACATCATAGAATTCCTCGGCTTTATCAAGCGTATTCTCATATGAATTCATGAGTACTGCGACAGATCTTTCATCCGGATTTTTGATTGACTCAATATCGCGTACTTTGCGCTGCGGCTTATATTTTTTTACTGAATCAGAAAATTTAGCGAACGCTGATTTATATTTTTCGTAAGCTGCCTTAAGGTCATCATCATAGTTCTGTGCCCTTGAAATATCATCCTTCCATTCATTTTTGCTGTAATAGTCAGCAGCTTTGGATGAAACATTATAATAATCTTCCATTACCTTCAGCAGTGTTTTAAAATTACCTTCAATTTCAGATTTCATTTCGGAAGAAGCATTAAGCTTTGAAAGCTCTCCGCCATCGAGTAATGAACGGTTATATTCTTTATAAACACGCTCCAGGTTATCTGAAGAAAGCTTGAACGATACTGCTATAACAAATGAACTTTTGCTGAGAGATTTTGGTGCAGGTATATCACTTATATAATCCTTATAAACCTTCTCGCCTGCTTCCTGAACTTTATTTGATACTTCTATATATTTATTATAAAATTCAAGATCAGCACCGGAAGTAACTTCTTTTGTTTCTTCTTTTTTAGTTTCCTCTTTTTTATCTTTACCGTCATCTTTTGAGCTGAGCTTTTCCTTCAGCTTATCAATAGTTGAACAGCTTGTAACCAAAAGTCCTGTAATTATAATTGCTGTTATGAACCTGTATTTTGACATTTTGCCTCCAAATAATTTTATAGATCCTTTATATACTTTATTATTGATGTAAATAAGTCACTCTTACAAAAATAACATATGGGCCATTATTAACAAAAGAAACAAATTTGAAATTGTTTTAGATTAATTTTATAGAATTATTTTATATTACAGATTCATATGCAATTTTTACTGAATGCTTGTAATTTCCTTTACCTTGTTTAACGCGTGATAATTAAGTAATTTAGCGAAATATTTTCAAAAAACTGGATAAATCTAATTATATAAATGCATAATAAAGAGGTATTTATAACTGATGCGGCGCGTACGCCGATCGGGAAATACGGCGGTTCACTAAAAGACGTTAGACCCGATGATATGGCTGCAGGGGTTATAAAAGAAATTTGTAAACGGAATTTTGATGATAAGGGAATTTCAAAGGAAATAATAGAAGATGTTGTTTTAGGCTGTGCAAACCAGGCCGGGGAAGATAACCGGAATGTTGCAAGAATGAGTGTTTTGCTTGCCGGTCTGCCTATCACAGTAGGCGGTGTAACGGTAAACAGGCTTTGCGGTTCAGGTATGCAGGCAGTTATTGATGCCTCCAGGGCAATAATGACTGGTGAAGGAGATGTGTTAATTGCAGGCGGAACAGAATCGATGACACGCGCACCTTTTGTTATGCCAAAGGCAGCAGAAGCATTCACAAGAACCAATGCTGTATATGATACTACTATTGGATGGCGTTTTACAAATCCAAAACTTGCTAAAATGTATTACCCTTATTCAATGGGTGAAACGGCTGAAAATGTTGCGAAGAGATATAATATTTCCAGGGAAAGACAGGATGAATTTGCGCTGAACTCCCAGCAAAAGGCAAAAGATGCTATACTTGCCGGAAAATTCAGAAATGAAATAATACCCGTGGAGATAATCAGTAAAAAAGAAACTACGGTTTTTGATGTTGATGAATTCCCGAGGCTTGATACAACAATAGAAAAGCTTGCAAAACTAAAACCTGCCTTTGCAAAAGAAGGAGGCACTGTTACTGCCGGTAATTCCAGCGGTGTAAATGACGGAGCTTGCGCTATACTGCTTGCTTCAAAAGAAAAAGCTGAAGAGCTTGGCCTGAAAAAAAGAGCAAGGATCGTTTCAAGTGCAGTAGCAGGTGTAGAGCCTGACTGCATGGGGCTTGGACCCATACCCGCTTCACGAAAAGCACTGGAACGTGCAGGTTTAAAGCTTGAACAGATCGACCTGATTGAGCTTAATGAAGCATTTGCGGCACAATCACTTGCCTGCATTGATGAGCTTGGGCTGGATATAAATAAAGTGAATGTTAACGGAGGCGCGATTGCACTGGGTCACCCATTGGGTATGAGCGGAGCAAGGATATTAACTACACTGCTGCATGAAATGGAAAAAAGGAATTTAAGATACGGTTTGGCTGCAATGTGTATTGGAGTTGGGCAGGGTATAGCAACTATTATTGAGCGAGTTTAAAAGATTTAGAGTTTCGGATAGGTGGCTGCGGATTAAAACATCAATTCTGAAATTGTATTTTGAACATAACATATTAAATCCAAAATTGTAGATCCGCAAACTGATATTAAAAGATGAATTTTCCGAATACATTAAGCCTGATAAGAATACTGCTTGCACCTGTATTTCTGTACCTGTTCTTATCTGATTCAGTGGGCCTGGTATCGGCATCGTTCTTTGTATATACAATTGCTGCACTTACAGACTGGTATGACGGGTGGTATGCCAGGCGGTATGGATTTAAAACAAGGTGGGGCCAGTTCATTGACCCGCTTGCTGATAAGATCTTAACATCTGCTGCGTTCATAGGATTTTATCTTTATAAGCAGAAAGACCCTGCATTTTTCGGGAGCAGTGAATTCATTCCAATAATATATCTGCTTGCAGTAATAATTTTCAGGGATATTGTGTTAACAATTGCCAGAAGTGTGCAGGAATTAAAAGGAAAAGAATTCAGAACATCGATGGTCTCAAAAACAAAGACATTTATACAAATGTCATTTATTTTTCTGATTATCGGGCTGATATCAGCAGCAGCAATCACCTCGGGCAGTTCATTAAGTATCAGTATAATTAACTATTTGCATTCACAAATTAATTATTATATATTGCTATTGATAACGCTGTTAACTGCGGCAAGCGGAATTGCGTACATATTTGAGTCAGGTGAAGAAATAGAAAAACAAACGTATAATTAAAACAGTGTAGAACTTAACTATAAATGGCATTCAGATTAATAAAAGAAAAAAATCCGATAAACGATGAAGTAAAAGTACCTTTTATAATTACTTTGATCGGCAGCGGGTTTTATGTTGGATTTATTCCAATAGCATCAGGTACATTCGGTTCCTTATTGGGGTTCGGACTCTACCTTCTGCCAAAGATGTCTGAGTTCTATTATTTAACATTATTAATAGTACTGGTATTTTTGATAGGTATCTTCTGCGCGGAAAAAATGAGGGGCAGGTACGGTGAAGATCCGCCGCAGGTAATTATCGATGAAGTTGCGGGTCAGTTATTCACATACCTGATAGGCTCAGTAGTTTTTGAGCTGTTCTTCCCGTTCAAATCATTTGATCCTGCCACAGCTTTTGATACAAAGCTGGTATTCGGTATTATCGGTTTTTTTGCATTCAGGTTCTTTGATATAGTAAAGCTTGAACCTGCAAAATATTTTGATAATAAAGATAACGGCTGGGGAATAATGATGGATGATATTTCAGCTGGTCTGTATGCAGGAATATTTTCAGCTGTATTTACTCATCTTGCATGGTACCAGTTCCTGAGAAAATACTTAGGTTAAAAAGAATATAACGTTTTCATTTCCTTAGCTTGGCAGATTTTTTTCTGTTATATTAATTAATACCCTGTAAAATAACATTATTTTCTTACACGAAATTCTTCAATGAAGTCAATAATAATATCAATAGGCGATGAAGTATTAATAGGGCAGGTTGTAAACACCAATGCTGCCTGGCTTGGCAGGGAGCTGCTTTCTATAGGAATTCCGGCTGCAAGGATAGTTACGGTACCTGATAGTGAAAAGGAAATTTTAAAAGAATTTAAGGATGCTTTTAAGAATTACGATGTAATAGTTGTTACCGGCGGTTTGGGTCCAACCCATGATGATATTACAGTAAAGACAGTCGCAAAATTCTTTAAAAGCAAATACGTACTTAACGAAAAGGTTCTTAAGCATGTAAAGAGTATTTTTGCAAGAAGAAATATCACAATGCCGGCTGTTAATATAGGCCAGGCATTGGTACCTGAAATTGCACGGGTACTTGAAAATAAGACTGGCACAGCACCGGGTCTTTTAATAGATAAACAGGGGAAAGTATTTTGCGTTATGCCCGGCGTTCCCTATGAAATGAAATATATCAGCCAGACAGGGCTTTTGCCTTACCTTACAAAAAAATATAAAAAGAAAATTAAACGTGTCATAAAGCAAAAAACCCTGCATACTATAGGCATTGGTGAATCATTGCTTGCGGAAAAAATAGGCGATATAAAAAAAATTGTACGCAAAGGAAAAGATTTTGAAGTAAAGCTTGCTTTTCTTCCTTCCAATTATGAAGTACGGCTTCGTATAGCTGCTATGGCTAAAAATGCATCAGCAGCTGATAGACTGATACTGGATGCTGAGAGGCTTATAACAAAAAAAGCAGGTAAGTATATCTATTCAACCAGTGAGGGCTCAATTGAAAAAACTGTTGGCGCGCTATTAAAGAAGAAGAAATTAACAATATCCGCTGCAGAATCATGTACGGGTGGTTTGCTTACTTCAAAGCTTACAGATATTGCAGGCAGCAGTAATTATGTAATGGATTCCGTTGTGAGCTACAGTGATAAGGCAAAACAGAGGCTTCTTGGAGTAAAACCCGGAACAATAAAAAAATTCGGTGCTGTTAGCAAAGAAACTGCGCTGGAAATGGCAAAAGGTATCAGGAAACGCTCAGGTACTGATATAGGAATATCCGTAACAGGAATAGCAGGTCCGGGTGGTGAGCGGCTCGGTAAGCCTGTGGGGCTGGTGTGGATAGGTTACTGTGATAAAAAAACAATATTTGCAAAGGATTTTATATTCACAAAAGACCGTTTAAGGAATAAAGATATTATGGCAAAGATGGCATTGGAAATTGTACGGGAACAAATACAATAATTAATATAACAATTATTATATAATGATTGAAATTAAAAATCTTGTAAAGAGCTTTGGCGACAAGCCGGTTTTGCGCGGTGTTGATCTTACCATTGAAGAAGGTATGACAAATGTTATTATCGGCGCAAGCGGATGCGGAAAATCAGTTTTACTGAAACATATTGTAGGCCTGTTGAAGCCCGATGAAGGCCACATACTTATTGATGGTGAAGATATTACCACAATGAACGAAAAGCAGATATATGCCATCAGGAAAAAATTCGGTTTCCTTTTCCAGAGTGCGGCATTGTTTGACTCAATGTCAGTGGGTGATAATGTTGGTATAGCATTAAGGGAAAATACACTTATGCCCAAGGCTGATATAGATAAAGTGGTAACTGAAAAGCTGGGGCTTGTTAACCTGCCGGGAACAGAGAACCTGATGCCTTCGGAACTTTCAGGCGGTATGAAAAAGCGTGTAGGTCTGGCAAGAGCACTGGCAACAAATCCACAGTACATATTGTACGATGAACCTACAACAGGTCTTGACCCCATCACCAGTGAAACAATTGATGAGCTAATGGAATCAGTTGCGCTGAATAAAAATCTTGAAGTAACTTCAATCATAGTAACACATGATATTTTTACTGTGTACGAGATCGGCGACAGGGTTTCAATGATGTATGAAGGCAAGGTACATTTTAACGGCACACCTGATGAGCTAAGGGTTACAAGTGATCCCATAGTTAGACAGTTCCTTGAGCGAACGGATGAGAAAAAGGTAAAGCACTAAGCAATTTTACAAATAAAGGAAAAAACAACATAAAGACCCGTGAGTAAATCATGGGTTTTTTATTTATGCATTCATTAACCGTAAAACCAAATTATACTTTTTTTGTATGGATTGATAATGTGTATAAAAATTCATATTTTTGTGTATGAGAACAAACATAGAAATAAACAGCAGGCTAATGTCTAAAGCTAAAAGGCTAAGCCGGATAAAGACTAAAAAAGAAATTGTAAATACAGCACTGGAAGAGTATGTAAGAAAGCTGGATAAAAGATCCTTATTGGGATTAAAAGGAAAAGTTAAATGGTCCGGCAGCCTTAATAAAATGCGTAATACAGATTGAAAGAAGTTCTAATTGATACATCGGTGTGGATCGATTTCTTAAACGGGGCTGACAATACGGTTACAAAGAAAATGTCAGATATAATAAGCGGAGAAACAGAAATATTTATCTGTCCCCCGGTTTTACAGGAGATCCTGCAGGGTATAGTGAAAGATGAAGACTATGAAATACTGAAGGAAAAATTATTTTCTTTGAACATACTTGAAATTGACCCAATAGAAGCAGCAGTTGGAGCAAGTAATTTATACAGAAGCATAAGAAAAAAAGGACATACAATCAGAAAGAGTAACGATGTATTAATTGCTCATTATTGCATATATTATAATATTCCTATTCTGCATAAGGATAGAGATTTTGATACCCTTTCAAAATATTCAAAATTAAAGATTTTCAAATAAAATATCAGGTTAAATCCCTATAAAACAATTGTTAACGTATCACATTAAAATTCATTTAACCTTAATTAAAATATCATTATTTTTGATGATATTTGTAACCAAATAACTTCATTCTATATTATAGAAAGGATTCAATTCATAGTATGTCAGAGGCTCAGAATGCTTCATCATCCAAAAATGAAAAACCGGCTTCAAAAGGCGCGGTGTATTTCCAGGCAGTAAGGGCGTTTTCATTTCCTGCATCACTTATTCCCTGTCTGCTTGGAGCAATGCTGGCGCTGCTGAACGGAGG
The DNA here is from genome assembly GCA_964577645.1 of uncultured Ignavibacteriales bacterium. GTDB lineage: Bacteria > Bacteroidota > Ignavibacteria > Tepidaquicellales > OLB5 > OLB5. Next base: position 1,181 of record CAZOAP010000013.1, on the reverse strand, counting down.
GCAGGCATCATGGTATTTAATGCCGTTCATAGCAATTTCTCTTTTATTCCTTCATGCAGGCTCAAACGTTATAAGCGATGTTGATGATTACAGGCACGGTGTCGATGCTAAAGATACCCTTGGCGGCTCAAGGGTATTGCCTGATGGTTTATTAAGCTCAAAAGAAATGTTCCGGTTTGGAATGATCTTATTTGCGCTTGCAGTACTTTTCGGTTTACCAATAATACTTGACAGGGGTATGATGGTTTTATGGCTGGGTATAATAGGTATAGTCGGCGGCTTCTTTTACACCGGCAGACCCATTGGCTATAAATATGTGGCTCTTGGTGATATATTTATTTTTCTTCTTTACGGTCCTGCAATTGTTACCGGAACACTTTATGCTTTAACCGGTGTATTTTCAATTTCAGCCGCATTGATCTCAATTCCGCTTGGATTACTTGTAACCGGAATACTTCAGGCTAATAACCTGCGTGATATCATCAACGACCGCAAAGCCAATATCAAAACACTTGCTACTGTGTTTGGCGAAGGTTTCGCTAAAGGCGAGTATGTGTTCCTGATTGTTGGTGCATACCTGACGGTAGTTCTGCTGGTTGTTTTTAATGTGCTTTCATTTTGGTCATTGCTCGTATTCTTATCGCTGCCAATAGCGTTAAAGAATATGAACATGATAAAAGGTGTAAAGATTGAAGATACCGGTAAAATAGCAATGCTGGATGCCTTAACAGCACAGTTAACGCTGATGTTTGGAGTACTTCTTTCAATCAGCATAATAATCACAAAGTTTGTCGGGTAGTAGATTTCACATAAAACCGCCAAGACGCAAAGTTTAATTCATAATTTAGAGACAGTTTAAAAACTGTCTCTTTTTTAATATGGTAGATAAGACTTCAAAAGTCTGCTTATTTCAATAAGATCAGCGAAATTCCTGAAAAAATTTATTAACTATAATAAACCATCAGACTTTTAAAGTCTGAAAAAAACAAACTATGAAAAAAATAAATATTCTGTTCCTACTGCTTTTTATTTTTGTAACGGTTGTAAACATTAATTCACAGGTAAAGAATAAACGCATTAAGTTCAAAAAGGGAGAAAGCTCAGCAACTATCGAAGGCGGCGTGATCCGCGGTGAGCAGGATACATATATTGTAGGCGCAGAAAGGAAGCAATATATGGTT
>CAZOAP010000012.1:0-27103 GCA_964577645.1 uncultured Ignavibacteriales bacterium | reverse complement strand
AAATTCAGCTTCTTTGCTTATCAATTCTATCTGTTCAATAACTTCTTTTTTCTCATGGTCAAATATGTACCTGGCTAAATCATCTGTTGTGTATTTATCAAGTTCTGAAAGCGGTATTGGTACTGACATTTCATCTGACTTTGCACGTTTCTCAAGAGATAACCTGTATTTTGTTTTCTGTTTATCATTAACATTCCGGCCATAATCATCTACATATCTATCCTGAGAAACCGAAGATGATGGAAGATGAGCTGTTTTCATTTTGAGTTCGAATGAATTAATTTCTTTTTTCGCGCTGTTAGACAATCTAAAAATGGTTTATGTTTCTGAAGCTTTGGATGCTGGTTGTATATGTTCATCAGTTCCGCTGTTGTACCTGAATGCAAAATCTCTTCTTTAATCTTACGCCACGGCTTGCCGTCATTCAAAATATTTTCCCTGTAATAACCTGCGTAACAATCAGTAGTCTTGAATATCATTTGCCATAACTCATCTGTGGATTTTAAAGCTACATCAGTAAATCCAATTTCCATTTCAAGGATGCTTATTGCCGCTGAACGTTCAGGGTTTAACATTGTTTATTCTTTTGGCAATAATGCGTTCAATTGTTTCCTGTTCTTTACAGGCTAAATAAGCATCTTCGTATGTTTTGAATAATATTTTACCGTGGAGATATATAGCGTACATTGTTTATTTTAATTAACCCCTGCCTTAGCGTTTCCTTTTGGCTTCAATGAAACCCCCCATGTCAACCACGCACCGGCAGGGGAAATGAATGTTATGCTGCTACAGCCTGTTCCTGTGGCTTTTCAGCCTTGAGGCTTATTTTAAATACTCGGGAACCTTTAACATTTGTTTTCCAGGTTATCTTTCCTGAAGCTTTACCGAAATCCATAGTATCAGCATCTTTCATATAAGCTTTGATTTCATTTGCAATTACGGTTTGCCTATCTTCAATTGTGTCTATCTCTTTATTGAGATCCATATATTCAGTTCCAAGAGTAAAAAAATGTGCACTTGGAGCAACACATATTTCCTTAGAATTTTTATATTTTTCACTTAAGAAACCCTCATATGCATCCTGATTATTTGGTTCCGGTTCCAGCTGTTCATAAGGCTTGCCCTCCTGTTTAAGGATCCTTGCACGTGTTACACGGTCCCAAAAATCAGCTGCAGCATCAACCAAATACTTTATAAATTCATCATTACGTTCAAACCTTAACTCTTCGAAATGATTACCGTCCCGGAGTGTAGCCAGTATTGCATATTTCAATCCAAGGATAAACATGTAAATCTGAATTTGAGCTAAATACATTGGTGGAGTACCTGCAATCCACATCTTAGCAGCCCATTCACGTATTGTTTTACAGTCTAATACACCCTCTTCAAGGTCACCAGTTTTATTAATTATTCTGTCAACAGATGCAAAGAGATATGGGTAATCAGGATTTATTATATATGCATTGACCTTGTGGCATTTCCTGATAATTGTTTCATTATTATAATTCACTATATAGTTATCAGGGTCATCATTCTTAGGATCATAATATTGCCACACATCCGCAATTGTATCTTCATTCCGTTTGCCCCAGAACATAGCTCTGTTTTCAGGTTCCTGTTCAACTTCACCAAGCTTCTTATAAAATAATTTTACATTTGATTCATAAGGATTAAGTCCTACTATGGTAGATATTTCACTGCCACCGATGCCATTGAAACGGAATGCTAACCATTCATCTTTTGACATTCCAACAGTTGAAACTCTTTTTAGTCTTGAATCCATAACGGCTTATTTTCCTTTCTTGCTAATTCATTGTAGAGATTGATTTTATCATCCCTTTTGTTTTTCATTTCTGTAAAGCCGGGTGCATCTGGGTTTGAATATTCGTTCATTCGTGACTGATAGAATTCAATCCCGTCCTTTGCTGATTTCATTTCAGCGCTTAAACCATTGCCATTTTTACCATTGGTTTTTTTAACCTGATTAACCGCACTTTCCATTGCAGCATTTGACTTCTTTTCTGCAGGTTTCTCTTCCTTTACAGGTGATGTTTCAGCATCAGTAATCTCATTCAATTCATCTATGAAATCGCCTGAAACATCGATATCCTGAGATAAATACTGTTCATTTTGCTGGCTTTGATTTAGAACTTCTACCTTTTCATCAAGTGATGCAGCTGTTGTTAGATTTTCTGTTGAAAGTGGGATCATCTTAATGCCATTGCGGCATACTGTTTTCTTTGCCATTTCATCATAGAATTTTTTCCATGCCGGGCTCTCCGGTGCTTTTGAGCATAGACGGATTGTATCAATCTCATCGAATGTCATAACAGTAAAGAAATTACCGCCATTCTTGAAATGACATACCATATAAGTATGTGTGAGTTTACCCTTAACGCCTGTGGTTGGTTTATGAACCAGTTTAGCATCCAAACCATATTCATAGGTAAAATCATCGTTTTCATATACACACCTTGCCTCAAATGTTTTGATGAAATCAGATTGATATGCTAGTTTTACATATCCTCTGTAACCAGGTAGAAACTGGCATTCCATAACCTTTTCCCATTTACCACCAATCTTTTTACTGTTATTGAAAGCAATGAGATAACCCTCACCAAGTAATCCATCAGGACTCAATCCAAGCTTAGCCGCAGTCCATAATGAACCAAGAATTGATGTTTGTGTGCACTGAAGTAAATCAGGGTTTTTTGCAACTGAAGTTAAAAATGTACCTATGAGGTTATCAACGGTGATATGCCTCGGAAGTGCTTTAGCAAGTACCTCCATGTTTCTTTTTACAACATCTTCCATGGTGAATCTGCGCTCAATCAGCGACTGTTCTTTCCATGGTTTGACTTGAGTGTTTGTTTGTTCTGACATGGGTTTGTCTTTTAGTTTATATAAATATGAAACGTGTCTTTATTACCGAAACGAATTATATAAGAGCTTTTAACCTGCCTGTATTTTGGGCTGAATTTAATCCTGAATGCACGTGGTATGAATGATACATATAGCTTGCTCATTCTACATCCTCTATCCATTGTTTTTTAATAGAATCGATATTCAAATATTTTAAATAATCTTCATTGGTTAGATTGTAAAGCGAATCTTCATCTGGACTGCAATCCGGATATAGTTCACAGAAAACATTCCATGCTAAAGAATTATATATACTCCCGGATGTTTGATTGTGAGGTTTAACATCGAAATAATATTCCTTGCCGTCATTTGCCCTGAACCTGATATCAGATGAAACGAGTGCAAATTTGTTTGAATGGTCAATAATTTCTGTAGCTTGAATTACCGGACGTTCTAAGATCTTATCAACTTCTTTTTTTAATTCGGCTACTTTTAAAGATGCAATTGCCCTCACTCTTTCAATCTCAATATTACTGAGACCATTTACACGGACTGATAATGTTGCTGTTCTACCCATTTGCGTTTTTTAATTGTTCTCTGATTTGTGCTACTTTGTCTGTTGTTTCCGGTGAGAAAAATTCATTGATGTTCTTTAACGAATCAGCTACATGAGATAAATCACCAACATGACCGTAATGAACTTTACCCTTTGAAACTTTATTGTGATGTTCCAGAGCATTGCTCAATTGTTTAATCTGCTCTTTTATGAGATTGGTGTAAATTTTGTACTTTTTTTCTGCAACTATACTCATGATGTTTTAATGATGATTAATCTGTGATTGGAATTATTTTTTAAGAACCTTTGAACCGAACCTGAGCTGTTTAGAACCGTAACAACCCTGCAAACTTTATATACCTGCCTGACAGGTTTCTTTATTGGTTTCAATGACCGCTGCCATTCGCTGAATGATTTGTACATTTTGATTTCCTTTAATTTTCATAGTATCCCCCCTGAACCTGTTTATGAATGATTGTTAATTATTTGCATACTGATTAAGTGCGAACCTGATAACTTCACTTTCATTTTTAAGTCCGCTTTTCTTTTTTGCAGCATCAAGCATTTTCTCAAATTCATCATCAGTTCTCATCCTGAAAAAATCACGTGTCTTTATCTGCGTTGTTTTCTTATCACTTATAGCTTCCGTGTTCTTGCCTTTTTTCATACTTGTTTAATTAATACCTAATTGTTAGTTTGTAGCTCATTTGTTACCACAAATATACTATCTAATAAATAGTATGTCAATAGAAAGTACTAATAATTGGTAAGTATATTTTCATAAGTTTTTGTTATTTAATCGGTTAAAATTGAACGAAATATCAAAAAAAATAGGATTAAAAGTCGACCTTTTGTTACACGAGGGGAGAAATACTAAATATTGGTTAGCAAAAAAGACTGGTATTTCAGAACCGACACTTGGCAGAAATATAAAAGGTAATGGGAATTGGCTTCCTGAACAGCTGGAAGCAATCGCTAAAGTTTACAATAAATCATTGGATTGGTTTTTTGATAGGGAACCACTTTCAATTGTTGATGTCAAAAAAAATATTGTTGATGTACCAATTTACGGTATGGCAATATGCGGTATGCCGGTGAGCGACTGGAGCGAACCAAAAGATTATATTTCCGTTGGGTTTGCAAAAGGTTTAAATAATGCATTTGCTGTAAAAGCTGCAGGGTTCAGTATGTCACAAACAATTATACCAGGTGATATTGTATTTGCATATAGAGCTAATGTTAAACCAAAGAATGGCAGTATTGTTCTTGTCTCTATGAAAACAGTTCCTGATGCAAAAGAGGGATTAATAAAACGTATTAAATGGCTACCAAAAAAGCAGATCCTTTTATACAGTGATAACTCCAGAAATCATGACCCTATGATAGTTGATGAAAATGATGTGTATGAAATCTTCACTGTACATAGTCAGATCATAAGACAGCTTAAATAGCGTGAGTGATTTAATTAAATATAATCCTGATGACCCGCTTTTTAGTGATGAGTATCTGGAAAGTTTGTATTCAAGTGATTATAGAAAATTTAAGGAACTGGCAAATTATCTAAAGGAAAATGATATAGTTTTATTCAATAAGAAATTCTTACCTATTATAACAAGAAAAATAAGTAGTTCGAAAGTTGATAGTGGATATGATTCTTTTGATAATTCTTTCAGGGGAAATTTGAGGAATAATAAAATTGAGTTTCATCCTGAATGGGAGTTAAATGCCAGTTTACATGTTTCAAAGAGATTTAAATCATTTACATTATTTATTGATGTAGCTTATATGGGAAGTAATTTTAATATCAAATTTGATAGAAAATATACTGTATTAGGATTGAAAGCAGATAATGAAATTAAATATTATAGACCTTTAAGTACCACTAAGAGAAAATTCGATACAACCCGTTATTATACCAATGCCTATTTTATTATTAATGCTCACGAATTGAAAGATTTGATCTATAGCAATCAAGTACAAATGAAAATAAATTCAGAATTTGAAGACCATCTATTTGATTTAACATATGCAACATTATTTGGTTTGGAAAAATTTTACAAGGAATGCATTAACGTTTTAGAAAATAAAGAATAATTAACCTGTGGTCATCATTTCAAGTTAATTAGACAACTCAAATAACTTTAATAATAGGAGGCTTAAAATGGAAGCAATTGGTTTATTTACCTTTCTTGTAATGTGTGTAATCGGTTTAGTATTATTTCTAGCTATTATGAAAATATTTTCTATATCTCATGATATCGGTGTGATTAAGAAACAAATATCAGAGTTCACAAAATATTATTATGAATTACAAAATTTCAAAATATCAAAAGATAAGGTTCCAGCATAAGTAGTTATCAGTGTAGTAATTAGTTCTTTTTAATATTTTTTAACTTCATTATAAATAAGGTTATTAGAGGAGCAAATTCCCGACTGTCACTCAAGAGGTCGCGAGTTCGAATCTCGTCGGTTCCGCCAAAAAAGCCGCAATTTTGCGGCTTTTTGCATTTTTAGACAATGAAGGCCAATTATTAAAACCCTGCCATATTATTTAGTGTTTATAATTATAGTAACGTTAAATAATTTAATACTATTAATTATGAAAATCACAAAACTGATATTAATACCTGTTTTAACAGCAATAATATTTATTGCATGTTCAACTAATGATCATTACAAGAATGGCAAGGAATATTTAAGCAATAAAAGATATCCTGAGGCACTTGCTGAATTTCAGCAGGTTACAAACGGTGAAAAGGATTACAGGCTTGCACAGTCAAAAATTGCTTATATACAGGGTCTGCAGTCATTTAATGACAGCCTGTTTAATTCCGCTGAAGTTCAGCTTGCAAAGGTAGCAGGTGATGACGAATATTTCCATGAAGCACAGTTAATGCTGGATAAGATAAACCAGAGAAAAAATGTTACACAGGTACCTAAAACCGATACCTTGATTATAAAAGAAGAAGTAACAGGTACAAAGGGAAATGAAAGATCAAAGGAAAATATTAAAGCAGAAATTGAAACTGATGCTGAAGCAACAAAGAAGTTCATTTCGCAGGAAAAAGATCTGATAGAAAAATTCGAGTCATTATACCAGTCAGCTTACTCCGCCAGTGTTGATTCCAAAAAGAATTACATAGAAAATATGCGCTCAGTAATTACAAGGTTAAATGCATTAAGCTATAATGCAAAGGAAAAAGATGCTGAGGCACTTGAGCTGAAACAAAAAGCAGCTGCATGGATGAGCAAAAGAGTTGATTTTATAAACAGGCTGATTAGTGATAATTCTGTAAGAGAAACCAATACGTCACGCTCAATAAAAGAAGAAGGTGATAAAATGTATTACGGTGTAACTCTGCAGATGAAAAAGTTAAAGTAAAACTATTATATCATTACACTGTTTCAAGATATTTATGCACCATACCAACTGAAGCTGAGCCTTCGCCAACGGCTGCGGCAACACGCTTGCCGGAGCCTGAGCGCACGTCGCCTGCAGCAAAAACACCCGGTATATTGGTTTCTAAAATGAACGGGTCACGCTCAAGCGGCCAACCATCAATTTTATTATTTACACGAGGCAGGTCTGGTCCCGTAAGTATATACCCTTTATCATCAGTTTTAATAATTCCATCCAGCATTTCAGTCCGCGGAGCTGAACCGATAAAAATAAATACTGCTGCAGTATCCATATTATAAACTTTTCCGTCTGATATACTTTTCAAGGTTAACTTTTCAAGCTTGTTACTTCCCTGTACGGAGCATAATTCGGTTTCAGTTAAAACCTTTATGTTTTCTGTTGTATTTATTCTTTCCACAAGATAACTTGACATTGCTTTGCCAAGAGAATTTGCCCTTACTATCATTGTAACTGATTTCGCATATCTTGAAAAAAAGAGTGCACCCTGCCCTGCTGAATTAGCACCGCCAAGTATACAAACATCCTGGTCTTTATATGTTGCAGCTTCAGTCATAGCTGCCCCGTAATAAACACCTGTCCCTATGAATTTTTCAATCCCGGGAGTATCAAGCATTCTGACCGATACTCCAGAGGTAAACACAACTGCATATGATGATACTTCTGTTCCGCTGCAAAACTTTAATATCTTATAGGGTTCTTCAATTCTCAATGAAACAATTTCTTCGTTCAGTATTTCAGAGCCAAATCTTTTTGCCTGTGCTGCTGCTCGGCCGGCAAGATCAGCACCGGTGATACCGGATGGAAAGCCAAGGTAATTTTCAATTCTTGAGCTTGTCCCCGCCTGTCCACCTGGTGCATTTTGCTCAACCAGCAGGGTTTTAAGTCCTTCTGAAGACCCATATACTGCAGCAGCAAGTCCGGCTGGACCCGCACCAACAATGATAAGATCATAAAAAGGCAGCTTGGCACTTCTCTGCAGACCTGCTTTTTCAGCAATTTTTGTGTTAGATGGCATTACAAGATTGGTGCCGTCAGGAAAAAGTACAACAGGCAATTTTGTAATATCACCTGATATAGAAATTGCGAGATCTTTCATATCCTCATCAGTATCAACATCTATCCACTGGTATGGTATCAGGTTCCTTGAAAGGAATTCCTTAACAGAATAACTATGTGCAGATAATTTTGAGCCAAGCAGTCTAATCCCGTCATAAGGCATACGAACATTCTGCGACCAGTCATAAAGCATATCATTTAAAACGGGGTACAATTTTTCTTCCGGGGGATTCCATGGCTTAAGAAGGTAATAGTCAAGCTTAATATCATTAATGGCCTTTATTGCAACTTCAATATCAGAATAAGCAGTTAGTAAAACTGATTTAGCCTCAGGGAAAAATTCCTTAACTTTTTCAAGGAATACAACTCCTTCCATTTCTGGCATGCGCTGGTCAGAAATGAACAATGCTACGGTTTCATTCTTCTGCTTTAATTCTTTAACAAGCTCAATGGCTTCAAGTGCTGAATCCGTTGCGCTTATCCGGTATGTTTCGCGGTATTCATTTCTTACATCACGCTGTATAGCCCGCAAAACATGTTCGTCATCATCTACAATAATGATAAATGGCAGTTTCATTCTTTACTTCCTTTTATTTTAGTATACGGAATACAGATCTTAAATTCCGTCCTTCCGGGTTTTGACTGAACTTTTATTTCTCCGTTATGATGTTTTATTATCCTGTTTACCAGGTCAAGCCCTATGCCCGTTCCGTCACCAACTTTTTTTGTAGTGAAGAAAGGATCAAATATCCTTGACTGGATCTCAGGAGGTATTCCGGGTCCGTTATCAATTATCTGTACATATATGCTTTTATCCCCGGCTGATGTTTCAATTATCAATTCACCATCCCTGGGCATTGCGTATATTGCATTATCAATAATATTTGTCCATACCTGGTTCATTTCACCCACATATACAGCCACTTCAGGCATATCTTGACTAAATATTTTTTTGACGCTGATATTCTTTTCTCTCAGCTTGTATCCCATTAACGTAAGAGTATTTTCAATATCACGGTGCAGATCTGTCAGCTGCAGCTCATTAGTTTGATCCATATGAACATGGCTTTTAATAGCGCCAACCAGGTGAGATATTCGTGACGATGATTCTTCAAGATCTTTCAATATCCTTTGGGATATAACCAGATTTTCCAGCCATAAGAGGATATGTATAAATTCCTCTTCACCAACTTCCTTTCTTATGCTTTCCAGGTCCTCACCTGAAATTCCTGTTTCAGCAAAAGTATCTCCCGAGATATTCTTTCCTTCTGCACCTATATCCCTTAGCCAGTCATCAAACTCATCTTCCCTTTGCATTCTTTCCATTAGGCTTAGTTTTTTCTTATCTGACCTCTCTTTTTCTTCAACCATAGATCTTAATCTTTTGATCAGTTCAGGGTTTATTTTATACTGCAGCAACTCACCGGTTAACCTGTAATTTTCACTTAATCTTTTGGATAGCTCTGTTGAAATCCTGTTAATTGCAGATGCAGGGTTATTCATTTCATGGGCTATTCCTGCTGCCAATTTGCCGAGAGCGCTTACTTTTTCCTGCTGCAGCTGGGTTGTGGCAAATGTTCTAGCTCTTTCGGTCATATAACCTATCAGCCTTTGGATCAATTGCGGGTTTAGCTGTTCAAGCTCCTGAAAATATTTTTTATGAAGAGAGTATCTTTTTGTATGTCCAACTGAATATGCATAACCCGGTGATTCCTTCATTCTGGAATAAGGAAGCAAACCGCCAACACCACCGCAAACATTATCATTCTGGAAACTGTAATAAAGGATTTTCTGACCGCTCTTATCAAGAAAAAAATCAATCCGGCCTTCAGGTATAAACCACATTACTTCTGCAGGATCACCTTTTTTGTACATCAGTTCGCCATCCTCATATTCTATAAATTCACATCTTTCATAAATCCACTGTATATGTTCCTCGGGCAGGTCAGCCAAAGCAACAACTTTTCTCAATTCATCTATTGATCTGTTATCCATAAACTTTAATTTTTAGCCAATATATATTTTACTTAATAAATGTATCGGTACGCAAAACAATGTTTCTCAAAAAAATGATAATTTAAAAAAATATGAAATTAATCCGGAATAAATCTATGCTCGATATGAAATTAAAACTAAAAAAGATTAAAAATTAAGGTGTTCCCTGATTGCAGTAGTTACGGCTTAACAAATTTACAGGTAAAATATTGAATTACTTTTCGTGGCTTTTCTTGAAATCATCCGGAGTGTAAACATTCAGCTTAGTGACCTTTGCCTGGTGCCTTATATATGCAGGAACTGAAAGCAATGCTTCTGATTCATTTTCCGCTTCTATAATTGCCCATCCGGTATGCACACCTGCATTACAACCCCAGTTATAATGAGTGATAAATCCAAGTGTCAAAACCTGTGTTAAGGCATGCTGGCAGTCTTCTGCTGAGTGCGGTGACTCGACGAGATATCTATCCATTTTAAAATAAACCGTTTAAATGTTTCAGCAAATATAACTAATCTTTTAAAAAAAATACAAGGTTAGTTTACACTATATATACTTTTTATCAATTCAGAGGATATTTATAAAATAATCCTATTTTAAAAAAAATGCCCGAATTTCATAAATTTTCGGGCAATTTGAACTGCATTAATTTTCTTAAATATATTATACTTCCATTTTTTCCAGTTCTTTACTCAAGGTTTTGGGATATGTTTTGATATTATACCCGTATTTCAGCTGTTCTTCCAGCCTGCAGGAATAAACAAGTTTCCCTTCCCAAACTGTCATATCAGGGCAGCCATCGCACATACTCTGCCTGCCGTCATCCATAAAATCAACCGGCTGAATTATCATAATTGACTGGTAATATAACTTCGTAAAGATCCGCAATGGATTTTTGATGAACTTAAAGAATGCCCTTCTCAGTTTTTTATCAAATAAACCCATCAGCAGCATTGATCTTCCTTTCCTGTTCATTTTAGGGCGGGTATAGCTTAGATATTTACCATACATGAGGTGGTATGCAGTCTGAACAATTTCCATTGCCTTGCTTCCCATGTACCCAAAGATCCTGTTCTTGTTTCCAAGCCTTCCGCTTAATAGCCATTTAAATGAATCCGCTTTTTCAGACCCGTTCAAATAAGCGCAGGGATCAAAATCAGGATATTTTCGTCTTATGATCTCAACAACTTCTTCAGCCTTAATATCAGTACGGTCAGGTACATCTTCATTGTAAACCAGGTTTCCCATATTTATTTTCTTCGGCCCCAGGTACCAGTCAACTTTATTATTATCAACGGCTCGGTAAATAATAAAAACCATTACATTCACTATATCAATATTCTTATGAGCCCATTTAAGCATATCGGGTATATTTATTATAGTATCTTCATATACAGTAGAGTTGAACGAACATGAAATCCCGCCTTCATCGGCCAGCATTTTGGCATATTTGTATCTTAGTTCATTCAGCTCAACTTCATCAGCATTTTTCCACCCCGGCCGGTTTTGTTTGCTGTCAATATGAAAAGTAAATCCGTATACACCGGCTTTTTTAAGCTCATGCAGCAGTTCAGGCGTTAATGCTATACCATTAGTATTTACAATTGGCTTACAGCCATATTCAGCAACCATTTTTACAATTTCAACTATCTGTGGATGCAGAAGAGGTTCACCGCCTGCAATTGAAATACTATCAGACTTGCGGTAGTGCATGAACACTTCCATTTCTTCTTTAATTTCATGAAGGGTTTTATGTGAGTTCACTTCATTTTTCCTGTAGCAGCCAAGGCATGCAAGATTACACTTTGCTGTAGGCTCAAGCCATGAAATGATGTTATCAGAAAGATTCCATGGCAGGCGGTAATAATCAAGATGACGAAGACTGTTCATACAACCTCCCGGATTAAATTATGCGGAATATAAAATTTGGTAAATATACTATATCTGTATAAGCTAAAAATATGATGATTGTCAGTTACATATATGATATATGTTCCCGTTAAAAATATTATTTACTTTAATTCTGTAAATGTAATTTTTTCTTACAATGATATACAATTTTTCTTACATAAGTTAATTGAAAATTGATATATGATTTTAGCTACCCAAACTAGTAAAAACAATTAATTTAATAATCAAAATTTATATTGTATTAATACTTGATAAAAAATACTTTAGTACTGAAATTAACTGGATATACTATGAAATACTTATTGTTTTTTATTTTTTTCATCAGCTGCATAACATACTCTAACGAAATAATTTACACTGATCCTGTTAATGGTGCTGTACTTGTTAATACCAGGAATACTATTACTCTTGGATTTACTTCCGCACCCGGTATTAATGCAGAAAACCCGGAAAGCTGTTTAATAGTTAAAGGTACACTAAGCGGATTTCACAGAGGTAAGGTTCTTTTTAAAGAAGGTAATAAGAAGCTTATCTTTATACCTGATTCACCATTCTTCCTAAACGAAGAAGTTTCTGTTGAGTTTAAAGGTGAATTACGCAAATTAAGCAGAATCGGTACAAAAGTATACAATTATAGATTCTATACTACGAGCAGGGAAATTGTTTTTGACCCTGTAAAGGAATTAGAACATGAAACCGGTATAAATTTACACAATCCTGAAATGTTCCCTATACCACCTGCACTGAATGTAGCTGTAAACAATAATCCTGCTGAAGGCTCGCTATTCTTTGCACCATTTTCTGTTTTTTCAAATATTACTATACTAAATAATAACGGAAGTGTTAACTGGTATCAGCAAAGAAGCACTACGGCATACGATTTCAAGAAACAATATAACGGAAACTTAACTTTTTTTGCCAATAATCCGCCCAGGTATATTGAAATGAACGGAAACTATGATACTGTTCATACTTATCATTGCGGAAACGGGTATACGACCGATCTGCATGAACTGCAGCTTCTTCCGGGTGGAACAGCATTCTTAATGGCATATGACCCTGAGCCGGTTGATATGAGTGCAATTGTTCCCGGTGGCAATCCGAATGCAACAGTTATCGGGCTTATAATTCAGGAAATAGACCAGAATAATAATGTAGTCTTCCAGTGGAGAAGCTGGGACCACATGCTTATTACAGATGCTACCCAGGAAAACCTGAGAGATTCAGTCATTGATTACATACATGGAAATGCGATTTGTATAGATAATGATAATAATATACTGATATCATCAAGGCATATTGACGAGATTACAAAAATAAACCGTACAACAGGTGATATAATATGGAGATTCGGCGGGAAGAATAACATGTTTGCAATCTCAAATGATACTATGCATTTCAGCCACCAGCATGATATAAGAAGGATAAGCAACGGACATATCACTTTTTTTGATAATGGCAGCTTCAGGTTCCCTGAATACTCAAGAGCAGTTGAATACTCACTTGATGAAACGAATCACACGGCAAACCTTGTATGGCAATTCCAGAGAAATCCGCAGGTTGTTTCAAGCTGGGGCGGAAGTGTTCAAAGACTTGCTAACGGCAATACATTCATTGCATGGGGCGGTGCAGTCAATACAGTTACTGAGGTTAAGCCGGATGGGACAACTGTCTTTGAAGCTTCTTATACACCCGGGATTTTTTCTTACCGCGGATTCAAAGGTTCCTGGCCCAATATCCCAACCGGTATTGAACCGGTAAATAATTCACCTGAATCTTTCAGGCTGTTCCAGAATTATCCAAATCCTTTCAATCCTTCCACAACTATAAGCTTTGATCTTGACAGGCCAGGCGAAACTTCTGTTATTCTTTACAACATAACAGGAGAGGAAATAAAAACTTATTTTAAAGGATTTATGGATAAAGGTTTCCATAAAATAAATATAAACGGATCTGGGCTTTCAAGCGGTGTTTATTTTTATAAACTATTATCAGGTATAAACAGCGCAACAGGTAAAATGGTCCTGGTAAAATAGCAAGTAAATACCTATTAATTATCTGAAAATTAACCCGCAATTGCGGGTTTTTTATTTATACATTTATAATATATACAGTAATCTATATATTTGAAATTCATCCAAACAATTATTAAATAATGAATAACTTTTCGGGGAGCTGAAATAAAATGTTAGAAACTTTAAACAACGAAGTAGAAGCAAAAATAAAAGAGATACTTGAGGGTAATAACGCAATCATGCTTGCAACTACAGGAACTGACTACTCACCCTGGATACTAGGCGCATATTATGTAAGCAAAGGAATTGATATTTATCTGCTTGTTGAAAAAGGCGGAAAGAGCTTTGCAAATATTTTGCAGAATAAAAATGCTGCATATTCTATATCACAGAATGATGCCACCAAAGATTTCCTGCAGGGTAAAGCTGTCATTGAAGTTCTGCCTGATGAAGAAGAGGCAAATGTAAGGGCTATGCTAGTTGAAAAAATGCCATGGTACCAGACTTTTGTGCCGATGGTCCCCGTAAAAATTGTTGCATCAAAAATATTTGTTACTTCTTTGCAGAACGGCTGGTTTCCTGCAAAAGTTTTGGAAAATATGAATTAAATTTTTATTTATTTAAAAACATTTAAAACTATGTTAAAACCTCGTACTTTACGGGGTTTTTTATTGATATTTTAGATGACTGTCAAGTCATAATTTATGTTTTATCTATAAAACCCTTGATTATTAAATTCAATTTTACCAATTTTAAATATAACAAAAAGGTTTAAATGATATTTTCATATTGCTACCTTCATTGCAAAAGAAATTTTCCAAAATGAAATTATCAGATCAATTTAATCATACCAATGATATCCATCCAATTATAAAATTGATCGATTAAAATATAAATTTTTATAGCAGAATAATCTAATTCACATTTTAGGGAATATTTCCCCAAACTTAAAAAACACAGCTATGAAAACAAGACGTCCTCTTTGTTTCAGGAATGTTCCGGCATTCTTATTCCTAATTTTCACACTTACATTCAGTTTGATCGCTCAGCCGCAATACTATAATTTTACAGGCGGCACTGGCAACAATGCTTTTCCCTTCAATACATTACCTGCAACAGGTAAGACAATACAGACACTTTATCTCCCCGGAGCTTTTTCAAATCCTACCCCTGCACCAGGCGGAAATATTACTAAATTCTATGTTCAGTCTGTATCCACAGTAAGCGTAACTTATACCCAGCTTACTATTAAGATGGGTCAAACTACTGATACAGACCTGCCTACTGCTGCATGGTATACAGGAACTATGACTACGGTATTTGACCAAAGCAATTATTCAATGAGCCCTACAGCAGATCAGTTTATTGGAATTACTTTATCAACACCTTTTAATTATGACCCAACAAAAAGTCTGGTTGTAGAAATAACACAATGCGGATATTCCGGAACCGGTTTTGGTGTACGTAATACAACATTATCAGGCGTAAAAAGAAATGCAGGACCATTATCCGGAGCAAGTTGCCCTCATCTTTACGGAAACCAGAGCGCTATTACAACACATACAGGTGTAGATATTGCACCGGCAGTAATATGTAATTACAGCTGGGGAACTCAGACATCAGGAACAACCAGTTTACTTCAGGCAGTTTGGGCTCCAAATGGTAATGTATGCTGGGTAGCTGGCGCTGCAGCAACCGTACGTAAAACTATTGATGGCGGCTTAACATGGACTAATGCAAACCCGAACCCGGGCGTTATTAATGGTGATGTTTATAACATATGGGCTTTAGACGCAAATACAGCTTTACTTACAACATCACCTGCAGCAACTTTCATTTATAAAACGACTAACGGCGGAACGAACTGGACGCAGGTATTTACACAGGCAGGCGGATTTATAGATGCTATTGTAATGGCTAATGCAACAACAGGTTATGCATATGGTGACCCTGTAAGCAGCAGATGGTCATTATGGAAAACAACAGATGCAGGTTCCACATGGGATTCAACAGGTATGTATTTACCGGTAACAGGTTCTGAAGCAGGATGGAATAATGCTATGAGTGTTGTTGGAACAAACATATGGTTTGGGACAAATAATACCAAAGTATACCATTCAACCAATGCAGGCTTAACCGGTTCATGGACAGCAGGTGTTACAACAGGTAATGTAAGCACTTACGGTGTTTGGTTCACAAGTGCAACAAATGGTATCTGCGTTGGAACAATCGTACAAAAAACCACAGATGGCGGCACAACCTGGACTAATGCAGGAACAGTAGGAGGCGCAGGCAACATGACATCAGTTGGCGGCAACGGAACGTATTACTGGTTAACAAGAGGTAACAATACATACGGCTCAACTGATTTTGGCGCAACATGGACAGGTGCAGGATATACAGGTACAACTGCATTATGGGGTACCAGTATAACCAGCGGAACAAACTGTTTAACAGGATGGTCAGTGGGTGCAACAGGTACAATAGTTAAACTAAACGGTGTACCGGTTGCAATAAATGATCCTTCTGTTAATATCCCGGCAAATTACAGGCTGGAACAGAACTATCCAAATCCGTTCAACCCCACAACAAATATCAAATTTGCATTACCGGTAGCCGGTGATGTTGAATTAAAAGTATTTGATCTGCTTGGACGGGAAGTTGCTACTCTTGTTAACAGTAACTTAAGTGCTGGTTCACACAGCATTCCATTTGATGCTTCAACAATGGCAAGCGGTGTCTATATATACAAGATCACTGCAGGGACATTTACTGACAGCAAGAAAATGGTACTGATCAAGTAAAGAATACAGATATACATTCAGTCAATAATATTAATATTGACTGAAACTATTTATATGAGAAAACCCCAGTTTGATATTAAACGGGGGTTTTCTATTTATACTAAAACAATAAAATTTTATAACTAAACCAATAAATATTCACTATTTGACAATTTAGAATAAAATTTATAGAAACCTTTCCCCTATTCACTCTATTACTTAATTATAGTCCTGCCTCAATATGATATTTATCGAGTCATTTTGGATATTGAGATAAATATCATGCTTTGATGAAACAAATATCATTAAATAATATACCGTTTAAAGATTATATTTGTTTATCATAAAATCATTTATAGCAGAAAAATAGAATTCCTGCTTTTGGAGATCTAGTTTTTTTGTAGTTGAACTGTCTAAATCACAATACTGCAATTTAACCTCTATAATTAAGCTTTCTATAATAATTAATAAATAAAAGAATTATTTATAATTCAATTTAAGGGATTTATTCCCAAAACTAAAAATCATTATATATGAAAACCAATCGTCCTCTTTGTTTAAAAAACCTTGCGGCAGTTTTTGTTTTATTTTTATCGTTCACAACAGGCCTGTATTCACAGAACTGTACTTATACCTGGGCAACACAAACATCAGGCTCAACAGCATTATTATACTCTGTTAAAGCAGTGAACAATCTGGTAGCATGGTCAGCCGGTGCAACTGCTGTTGTACGCAAAACAACCGATGGCGGCGTTACTTGGGTAAATGGTAACCCGAATCCCGGCGTAATAGTTGGAGATATATATAATGTTGAAGCTATTGATGCTAATACTGCTTTTGTTACAACATCAGCAGCATCCACATTTATATACAGAACAACAAACGGCGGAACAAACTGGACACAGGTTTATACTGTAGCAGGCGGATTCATAAATACAATAAAGATGGTTTCACCTACAAACGGCTATGCATTTGGTGACGTACTTGCCGGTACCTGGCTTATTGTACGTACAACAGATGGCGGAGCTACATGGAGCACACTCCCAACAGCTCCAACCGGCGGCGCTGAGGACGGCAGGAATAACTGCCTGCAGATAATGGGTAACGATATCTGGTTCGGCACAGGTCAAAATAAAGTATACCATTCAACAAACCTTGGTACAACATGGACAAATGCAACAGTAACCGGTATTACAGGACAGGTAACAGGTTTACAGTTCAATACCCCTTTAATTGGTATAGTTGGCGGAGCAACAATGTCTAAAACAACTGATGGAGGAGCTACCTGGAGCTTACTTGCAGCATCAGGCACCGGAACAATTTCAGGCATAAAAGGTAATGGTAATGATTTTTGGTATGTAAGAGGAACCGGAATATACAGAAGTACAGATCTTGGTGCATCATGGACCTCTGTGCACACTCAAACAGCAGCACAAA
Organism: uncultured Ignavibacteriales bacterium; assembly: GCA_964577645.1. GTDB lineage: Bacteria > Bacteroidota > Ignavibacteria > Tepidaquicellales > OLB5 > OLB5. The sequence continues at coordinate 9,069 of CAZOAP010000012.1, read as the reverse complement.
ATGATATTAATTTGGTTCAGGATCTCAGCGGATGTATGGTTGGCTGGTCAGCCGGAACAACGGGAACTACTTCAAAAATGACAGGAGTTCCTCCACCACCTGCAGTTTGCACATATACATGGACAACACAAACATCAGGTACAACTGCTTTATTATATTCAGTTAAAACTGTAAGCAATCTTGTAGCATGGTCAGCAGGAGCAACAGCTATTGTACGCAGAACAACTGACGGCGGCTCTACCTGGACAAATGCTAATCCGAATCCGGGTGTAATAGTTGGTGATATTTATAATATAGAAGCATTAGATGCGAATACTGCATTTGTTACAACATCTGCTGCATCAACATTCATATATAAGACAACAAACGGCGGTACAAACTGGACCCAGGTTTATACTGTTGCAGGCGGTTTTATAAATACGATAAAAATGATCTCACCTTTAAATGGTTATGCATTTGGTGATGTACTCGCAGGTACATGGTTAGTTTTAATAACAACAAACGGAGGCACAACATGGTCACCTTTACCAACAGCACCTACCGGCGGAGCCGAAGACGGCAGAAATAACTGCCTGCAGATATTAGGTACTGATATCTGGTTTGGAACCGGTCAAAATAAGGTGTACCATTCATCAAACCTTGGTTTAACATGGACAAATTCAGTTGTTACAGGTATTACAGGGCAGGTAACAGGTATACAGTTCAACACATCATTGATAGGTATAGTTGGCGGTGCAACAATGTCTAAAACAACTGATGGCGGAGCTACATGGAGCTTACTGGCAGCTTCAGGTACGGGAACAATTTCCGGTATCGAAGGTTCAGGTACTGATTTCTGGTACGTCAGAGGAACAGGAATATACAGAAGCACTGATCTTGGCGCATCATGGACATCAGTTCATACTCAGACAGCAGCTCAGAACGATATAAGCTTAGTTCAGGATATCAGCGGATGCATGGTAGGATGGTCAGCGGGAACAACAGGAACCACCTCAAAAATGACAGGTGTACCTGTTGGTATTAATGATCCTTCAAACCAGTTCCCAAGCACCTACCGTTTAGAACAGAATTATCCCAATCCTTTTAACCCGACAACAAATATTACATTCGCATTACCTATAGCAGGTAATGTTGAAATTAAGATCTATGACGCGGTTGGAAGAGAAGTAGCAACACTTGTTAACTCATTTGTAAATGCCGGTAATCATGTAGTTCCGTTTGATGCCTCATCTCTGGCAACCGGAGTTTATATATACAAGATAACTGCAGGTACATTTACAGACAGCAAAAAGATGGTTCTTATTAAATAGTATTAATATTTTAAAATCTAAACCCCGCTAAGAGCGGGGTTTTTTTGTTATTTATTATACTGTCAGATCTGTTATCAGTTATACCTGATACTTATATAATAATCATACATTAAACTCTATCTCCGTACAGGTACCTTCATTTGAGGATAATCTAAAATCACCTTCCAGCTGTTCAGTCAGCATTTTAACCAGCTTCAGGCCCATGCTCTTACCGGTATCAATGTTATATCCATTTGGCATACCCACACCATGATCGCGGACATATAGTCTTGCTATTCCGTTCTTTACTCCAAAACCTGCTTCTATTGCTCCTTTTCTGTTATCTGGGTAGGCATATTTCAGTGAATTAGTAAGCAGCTCATTGAAAATAAGACCTATCAGTACTGATCTTTTCAGGTCAATCGATAGATCCTTATCAACTGTGATAACAAAATAAATATTATCACTTATCTTGTAAGTATTTTCCAGGGATTCCAGCAGATTAGTAAGGTATTCATGCAGTTCGATATTGCTTATATTATCTTTGCTGTACAGCTGTTCATAAATTGCTGAAAGTGAATTGATCCTTGTTATAGAGTTCTGGAAAATATTCTTAGAGTTGTCATTATCAAGGTTCTCCATTTCCAGATTCAACAGACTGGAAATGACAGAAAGATTATTCTTGACCCTGTGCTGAAGCTCCTTAAGCAGGATATTCTTCTCATTTAGAGATTTTATCAGTTCAATTTCGGATAACTTCTTATCAGTAACATCTATTGCAGTTCCAAGGATATATTTCTCACTATTTATCTCAATGATCTCCATTGAAACGATAACATTAATAATTGTACCATCTGCTTTTTTATAATTGATTTCTTTGTTGGATATCTTGCCGGATTTTTTAAGCTCCGCTATATTTTTATCCCTTGTTTCCCCGTCATATATATTCAGCTCAATGGTTGAGTGCCCCACAACTTCATCTTTCGTGAATCCTCCAATTTTCATTAATGCTTCATTTACATCAATATATATTCCGTCTGTGATCCTGCTGATACTTATTCCTACAGGACTATTATGGAATATTTTGGAAAAACGTTCTTCACTTTCTTTGATCTTTTTTTGAGCCGCAATTCTTTGAGTAATATCACGGCAAACGCAGAATATTAGTTTTTTCCCGTTAACAAAAGCACTGTTGGAGCTAATCTCAACATCATAAACTGAACCGTCTTTCCGTATATGTTTTGATTCAAAATGATCTCCATTTTCATCAATAGTTTCAATCATATTATTAATGGAATCTTTATCTAGATATTTATCCCAATCCCACACATACATTTCTTTCAGCTCATTCTCATCGTAACCAAGCATTTGGGCAAATTTCCTGTTTGTCTCAATCAATTTCCCGAAGCCGTCCAGTACAACAATACCGTCACTTGATCCTTCGATAAGTATTTTCCTCCTTATGGCTTCTTCAGCAAGCATTTTTTCTGCTTTTACCTTTTTTGTAATATCCCTTGCAACCAGAATTATTCCTTTAGGATTATTTTCCGCATCCCTGTAAGTACTTGCAGTGATCTCAGCCAAAAACTCTGAACCATCTTTCTTTTTAAGCACATATGTTTCAGTTTCGGTAATGCTTTTTTTGATCAAATTACCAAAATGCTCCATAGCTTTAAGCTTTGAGACATCAGCAGCCCAGCTGAATATACTTCGTCCGTTCAGATCTTCATCAGCAGAATAACCGAAAAGCTCCATTGCTTTATCTGAAGAAAAGATAAGATTTCCGTCAAGATCTGTAACAGAAACAGAATCCGGTGAGGCTTTAATTAATGTGTGATACAGCTCATTACTTGCTGCAAGCTCATTTTCAACAGCTGATTTCTGTAGTGCACCACCCATTATATTAGATGCTGTTTTTAAAGCTGTAATTTCCTGGTCATCCCAGTTCCGTTCATATTTACACTCATCAAAGCCTATCATACCCCACCACTTATCATTTATAAAGATAGGTATAAATATGAATGATTTGATTTCCTGAACATCCATCAGGTACTTTTCAAAATCATCGGTAAGCTCAGAATAAACTGCCTTTAAATATCCAACATTGATCATCTGTTCAAGCTTACCGGAATAAACTGTACCCTTCGGAATTCTGTATGAGCCTACATCAAGTACTTTTGCAGAGCTGAAAATATTATCAGCACACCATTCTGAGATCTGCTTAACAATGATCTCGGTATCGCTCTCATCTATTTTCATGAATATATATGCCCGGCTTATATCCAGTGCCTTACCAAGCTCTTTGAGTATGAACAATATATTTTCATCATTGATACCATTCTTAAAAATCTTTTCGGCAAACTGTGAGATAATTGTAAATAATTTCTCTCTTTTTATGAGTTCATTTTTATAATTGTTTTCTTCAGTAATATCCCTTATTATAGAAAGCACCTCGCTATCTGATACAGGGGTGATCCTGTTCTCAAAATATTTTGGTTTATTTTTAACATCAAGCATGTATTCAAAAGATTCTTCCTTTTTATTTTTAACAGAACTTTGAATTTTTTCATATGCTTTCTCTGCAAGTTCTGCAGGAAGTACATCTTTGATATTTTTCCCTAAAAATTCACCTGTAGGTTTATACAAGCTTTCTTCATTTTTTACAAAATAATCAGTGAATATTCCATTTTTATTCAGTGTGAATAAAAGATCAGGCACTGAGTTTATAATAGCATTTGTACGTTCTTCACTTCTTTTCAGGGCTTTTTCAAAATTAACTTTTTCGCTGATATCTCTGAAGCTCCAGACCCTTCCAACAATTTTTTCACCAATCTTTTGAGGTAATGAATACCGTTCAAATACTCTTCCGTCATTCAGGAAAATTTTATCAAAACTTTCTATTCTTGGATTGCTGTATATATAGAGTATTTTTTTCAGAAATTCTTCCGGGTCACTGACCTGGTTTAATGCAAAACTCATCAATACGGAGGTATCTGTATCAACAAAATCCGAATCCGGCATATTCCACAGTTCTGTAAACCGGTGGTTGTAATTCCTCACCTTGCCATCAGTTCCCACAACAAGTATCCCATCTGCAGTTGATTCAAGTGTGGCTTTTAATAATGATATAGAATGAAGAATTTCCGCCTCTGCTTTTTTCCTTTCAGTTATATCCAGAGTGATCCCGATAATTTTACAGGGATGATCATTTTTATCTTTTTCAACTTCTGCTTTTACGTAAAACCAAAATACTTCATTATTCAGAATTACTCTGTGTTCAATTTCATATGGTTCACCTTTCATTGCAGCTTCCCAGGATTTCTTCACCATTTCAATATCATCCGGGTGGGTAACTTTAAGAATTTCACCAAAATCAAAACCACATTCTGAGCTGAACCATTTTATATCACCGCTGGATTTAGCAGCTTTATTACTGGAAGAAAGATCTATCGTCCATGTATCAAGTCTTGCTGCCTTTTGCGTGTTGTTGAGTATCTTCCTGCTTTCATTTAAAGCATTCAGATTCTTTTTATTTTCAGTTATATCATTAATCAGGGTCAAAACGCATTGCTGATCATTATATTCAATAAATTCACTCGAGATCAATGCAAATCCAACATCCCCGTTTTTCTTTCTGAAAGTAACTTCAATATTGGAAATCTTACCGGTTTTTTGAAGTTCTTCCTCTGTTATACGGCTATAATCATCATTGAACCATAATCCTAATTCCTTGGGTTCTTTGCCAATTATTTCATTTTTACAATAGCCTGTAATGTTTGTAAATGCCTCATTGATATCTACAAATAAGCCTTTATCTGCAGTGTTCACAGCAATACCTGCGGGACTTGAAAGGAATATTGTATTTAGCCTGCTCTCACTGGTTTTTAAATCCTTTTCAGCTTTTATCCGTTCTTCAATATCCTGCTTTAACTTTTGATTAACATTAAACAGCTCAAGTGCCATGCTTATCGCTTCAAGAAGAACAAATTCACCTGAATTTTTAAGTACATAGCCATAGCGGGTAATTTTCTTAACCTTCTCAACAACATCTTTTTCTGAATAACTTGTCAGGAAAACAATAGGTATGGGTCTCAATTTTAAGATCTCATAGGCTGCTTCAGTCCCATCGATACCTTTCCCAAGGTTAATATCCATTAGAACCAGTGCAATATCCGGATCCTCTTTTACAGCGCTTATTGCCCTGTTACCTTTATGTACTGTGACTACATCATAACCATTTTGTTTGAGAAACTTAGAAGTGGAAAGGGCAATAATTGCTTCATCTTCAGCTAAGAGTATTTTTATACGTTTATTCATTATATGAATACTTTAAGTTTGTAAAACCAAAGTAACTACTGCTCAAAAACAGGATGAATGATATTGTAAGGACATATTTTGCAGAGATTTAATGTGAAATTAACTCTTTGACATCTAAATATAATTCAATGTTCAAAGTATTGCAATTCACTTAAATATCTGAACTAAAATAGCAATAAATTGATTACAAAAGACATAACTATAGACCTGATTTTATTAAAAATTTTACAAAATTCATTATATGATATAAGTCATTTGAGTTAGACAGGCTATATATTATGTTTGTATATGATTTTTATCCACACAAGGCTGTTAAACAGCTGAAAATTGATAAAAATTAGTCATTTTAATAAGTTTATAAATAAAGTATATTATAATAATATAGTAACGCTAAAAGTCATAATTAATATTTATCAATAAAATTCATAGTAAAAGATGTATAAATCAATTTTCAGAATTTCAATTGTAGTTTCTTTAGGTTTTATACTTTCGGCTTGTACCAAAGAGGTACCAAAAGAACTTATTAACAATCAGAAACCGCAGCAAAACCAGAACCAGCAGCAGCAGGTTGATAAGAACCAGATGCCGGATGACTCGATACACAGGAACCTTGGCAATAATAACAGCCAAAATGATACAAAAGGCGATGTTAAAGCAGATGAAATGATGAAAGCCGCAGATGATGCTGAGGCAAAATATATGAAATCCAAATCTGATGCAGATAAGAAAGATTACATATTAAAACAGATGGGTGCTGCCAACTACCTGATGTTTGAAGCAAACCTTTCACCAAAAAAGAAATATAAACCGGCTCTTGCAAGATACAATAAGGTATTGGAAGTTGACCCGAAAAATGCTGAGGCTATGGAGAATAAAAAACAGATCGAGGATATCTATAAATCAATGGGTATGCCGATTCCTAATTAATAATATGCTGAATAATGGATAACTTATACAATTTTTTAAATACGAATTCATATTACGGATTACTTGCCATTATACTGATCATATGGGCAGGGATGTTCCTATACGTTCAGAATTTGAACAAAAAGGTTAATAAACTGAAAAAAGATCAGGCTTAATGTACTTTTTGAAAATGAAACAAATTAAATTATAAACAAATGGGACCATATTTATTATACGGTGCATTTGCCGCTGCGTTTTTATCCTCTTTACTATACTTTATTTCAGCAGGCGGTAAAACAAATTACGTAAAACAGGCAAGAATGCTGTTTCATGCTTCTGCCGTACTTACGATATCATCGGCAGCTTTCCTTTTATATCTTATTATTTCACACCAGTTCCAGTATACGTATGTATGGAACTACAGCTCTAAGGACCTGCCGTGGAACCTGCTGATAGCTACATTTTATGCCGGCCAGGAAGGAAGCTTTCATCTATGGGCTTTATTGATGTCAGTACTCGGAATATTCCTGCTCCCCTATCTTGCTAATAAAGATTCTGAAAAGATAAACGGTGCTGAACAAACTGATAAATATGAACCTATGGTAATGGGTGTATTTACATTTATATCAACATTTCTTTTATGCATACTGATAATTAAATCACCTTACATGTTTGTATGGGAATCATTCCCTAAAGATGTGCAAATGGGCTTTATACCTGAAGACGGAAGAGGCTTAAATCCTTTGCTTCAGAATTTCTGGATGACTATTCACCCGCCTATATTATTCACTGGTTTCACATCTCTTTCAATACCATTCAGCTTTGCAATTGCAGCACTGCTTAAGAACAGGTATGATAAATGGATGAAGCTTGCGCTACCCTGGACGCTTTTTGGAGGCATGATACTTGGACTTGGAATAATGCTTGGCGGATACTGGGCTTATGGTGTTTTAGGATGGGGCGGTTACTGGGCATGGGATCCTGTTGAAAACTCATCATTTATTCCGTGGTTATTTATAGTAGGTGCAGTACATACAATGGTTGCCGAAGAAAAAGTTGGCAAATACAGGAAAACAAGTTTACTGTTATGTATAGTAGCTTATTCAATGGTACTGTGGTCAACATTTTTGACCCGAAGCGGTGTACTTGGAGATGCTTCTGTGCATTCATTTGTAGACCCGGGCCAGGAAGTATATTTATTCCTTGTTGTATTTTTAAGTATGTTCGCAGGCGGCGGTTTTGCCCTGCTGATATGGCGCTTTAAGAGCTTAAGAACGGTTAAGTCAGAGGGTCAGGTCAGCCTGCTCTCAAGAGAATCTGCACTGTTTGTTGGCGCAGTAACTATTTGCGCTGCGGCACTGGTTATTGCTGTAGGTACAAGCTGGCCGATACTTTCCAAAGGTACGGTTGAGCCTGATTTCTATAACAGGATGAACTTACCTCTTGCAATACTGATAGCAGCAATAAACGGTATAAGTATATTATTAAGATGGAAACACTCGGAAGAAAAGCAATTCTTTAAGAGCCTTTATCTGCCTTTAGGTTTTACCGCAGCTATAACAATAGTATTGGTAATAATAGGTGTAAGAGATCTTTTGATAGCATTACTAGCTGCTGCAGCTTTCTTTGCAATGTTCATTAATGCTGAAATAGCATATACAATTTTCCGCAAGAATAAATCCAAAGCCGGGGCATACATTGCACACATGGGTATTATGCTTTTATTCCTGGGCATAATTGGTTCATCAAGGTATTCAGTTGAAGAAAACGTTTCATTGCCGCTGGGTGAGCCTAAACAGGTGCTTGGCGGATATTTGCTTACATATAAAGGCGCTACTGAAATACCGGGTGATGCTGAAAAATATCATTTTAATGTTATTGTACAAAAAGATGATAAAGCATTCCTGCTTCAGCCTGTTATGTATTACAGTGAGTATTCCGAAGGTATAATGAAGAACCCTGATATTGCTAACCTGGTGACAAAGGATCTTTACCTATCACCAATGTCACTTGAAGAGCCCGGACAGTTCTCACCAAGTGATGTTCACTCATTTAAAAAGGGTGAAGAAAAAGATGTTAAAGGTATGAAAGTAAAGTTCATCGATTTTGACAGGACAAAGTTCAACAGGGATGAAATGGAATCAGGAAAGATGAACATAATGGGTGCAGAGCTTGAAGTAACAATAGACGGAAAAAAGGAAAAGCTGGTTGCTGAGCAGGAAATGGGTAAAGAAGGCGGAAATCCACTGCCCATCCAGTTAGCTGGCAATGATAAATATACTTTCCTTCTTACCAAGCTTTCAGTTGCAGGAGAATCAACAGTTGATATTGCAATAATAGATAATACTGCTCCTGTTGATAACGCACCGGAAACTCTTGTTTTAACAGCTAGCTTAAAACCATTTATAAACCTTGTATGGGGCGGTACAGCTGTAATGGTTATTGGTTTTTACTTCTCCCTGCTTGCAAGATACAGGCGTATGAAATCAGAATACCGCAAAAATGAGATAGTTAATACGAACGGATCGAATGGTCACTCAAACGGTAACGGAAACAG
>CAZOAP010000011.1:16681-28503 GCA_964577645.1 uncultured Ignavibacteriales bacterium | reverse complement strand
AAACAGGTAATAGAAACCGCAAAAGCTGTCAAGGAAGTTCTTGATAAAGCCGGGGCAGCATGCTTCTGTAAAACTTCAGGGGCAACAGGCATACATATTTATATACCGCTCAGGGCAAAGTACGATTTTGAAATTGCAAAGGAATTTGCACACGTTATTGCCGAGATGGTTAATAACATGATTCCCAAAATTACAAGTATTGAACGCTCTCCTTCTAAAAGGAAGAAGAAGGTCTATATCGATTATCTTCAGAACAGAAAAGGACAGACCCTGGCAGCTCCTTACAGTGTAAGGCCAAAGCCAAAAGCTCCGGTATCAACCCCGCTTGAGTGGAAGGAACTGAATTCTATTGAATCACCTGAGGAATTTACAATTAAGACAATACATAAAAGACTGAAGAAAAAAGGTGACCTCTTTAAAGGTGTGCTGGGAAAAGGAATTGATATTGAAAAATGTTTAAGGAACCTTGGTTTATGATACCAGGAAAAGCTGATAGATCTATTTTCTGCCTTTATTATTATTCTTAACGGCATTCTTTATAAGTTCGGAAACTTTTGGAACTATAACACCATCCCCATCAGGATGAAGTTTTACATTACTGAATCGTTTCCTGTAAACCTGTGTAAGCTCAGCACCAAAAAATAAGATCAGACCCGAATAATAAATCCATACAAAAAGAACTACAAGAGAGGCTGCTGCCCCATATGTTGAGCTGTAAGAAGAACTCCCAAGATATAATCCTATTAAAAATTTACCTATTGTGAAAAGAACAGAAGTTAATATGGCTCCAAACCATACATATTTCCATGAGATTATTACATCAGGCAGGAATTTATAGATTAAGGCAAACAGTAAAGTAATTACTATTATTGAAGCCGCATTGTTTAAAACAAATGCCAGGGGCAGTAATACAGGGAATCTTTCACTCATATAATTATTAATAACTGTTATTGCGGAGCTTATAACAAGTGATACCATCAGTAAAAAGCCTGTTGCAACAACCATGGAAAAAGATACCAGCCTGTTTTTAATAAATCCCCAGATACCTCTTCCGGGTTTTAACTCAATGCCCCAAATTATGTTTAACGATTCCTGAAGCTCAAGGAAGACACCTACTGAGCCAAGGATAAGGAGTATAATACTGATAGCAGTTGCTATAATACCGGTTGATTTGCTTGATGCACCTTTTAAAATTGTTTCAATCATTACAGCACCATCAGGTCCAACAAGATTTTTTAATTCATAAAAGATCTGTCCTTTTGCAGCATCTTCACCAAAAACAAAACCGGCAATAGCAATTACAATTATCAGTAAGGGTCCCAGTGAAAATGCAGAATAATAAGAAAGTGAAGCTGCCATTTTAAATCCTTTATCATCAAGGAATTCAAAATATGCTTCAGTGATCATTTGCGGAATTGACCGAAAACTAAACCTGTTTGCTTTTTTCACTTATACAATAATATTAATGTCTTCCGTTCCCTTTTTTACCGTATCTTCTTGCAGTTTTGTAAATCCAGTATGCATATGAACCCCATGCTCCAAGTCCTATTAAAGCAGCTATAATAATAAATTCCATTGTATACCTAACCCTTCTTTTTATTTATTTTCACCATCACTGTTTATGGTCATGTACGTTTTTCTGATCTTTGTGCCGTCATTCTGAAAATGTTAATCAAACCTTCAGTATCTCTTGCAAGAGCATCTGCAATATCATCCTGTTTTTTGGAAGTACTGAAATCCAGTACATATTCTGATTTTATAAAGTCGTTTTGCGGTACTATCTCTGAATTAGTAATTTTTAGATGTCCTGTCTTTTTCCAAAGCTTCACCCACCAATCCATAGAATGAACAAAATACCATTTATCCTGGTAATGTTCTCTCATAAACTCCGGAACTTCAGCAAGGTAATTTATTTCTTTGCTGAAACATATATCTACTATTCCTATAATACCGCCCGGGCGAAGGAATTGTGAAATATACGGTGTGAATCTTTCATCTGTTCCGTAATACATATAGGAATCAACACACACAATAATATCAAAAAAATCATTAGTGAATGGTAATTCTTTAGCATTTAGCTTCAGTGGAAATACATCCCTCTCGCAGTTCATTTCTTTTATACGCAGGTAGTTTTCAGAAGGATCTACAAACTGGTCAACAGCCCACACTTCCACACCGAATTCTTTTGCAAGGAATATGGCACTTGCCGCCTTTCCGCAGCCCAGGTCAAGTACACGCATGCCTTCTTTGAAATCTATAATTTCACAGAGACTTTCAAGATTATAAAGCACATTTTCACCCACAGAATTCTTTTTGATCCATGTTCTGTCATACTCAGCGCTTAAAGGAAATAAAGCTTTTTTAAATACAGATGCTTTAGGTTTCATAACATCATTTATATATAATTTTAACTATCCTGTAATTTATGCTCTTCTCTTTGCGGAATTTCTGCTATGATCTTAGCCAGCTCAGGATCTGAATATGTCCCGTAGGAATCAATCAGTACACCTTTAGTACCATCCTTAGCTGTTAATGCATATATTATAGCATTATCAGAAGGATTAGAATCTCCTTCATATCGTTCAGTCTTTTCTATTATCAGATCACCAGGGTTATACTCATTTTCACCGCCGGAAACAACAATTTTATTCCCTTGAATGCTGAAGTCCTCAACGTACCCTTCTTCTCTTAGTATCTCAGTTAATTCCAGGATAGTTTTCATAAGTCTGTACATAAGTAAATCCTCTCTTTTAATTTTATTAAGCTGCCGCAAGTACTATAATTGCAGCAAAAACATAAACCATGGTTAACAGGAAAATAATAAAGTTTCTCATTTTCTTCACTCCTTTATGATTTAGCGATTATGCTTATTTCTCCGTCAGTTTCCAATACTGCCTGCTTAACTTTGTATATACTGCTATTTCAAGAATATCTGTCAATATGTATTTAATTATTGAACAGTATTATTCAGTACTTTTACGGGAAGACTTTGTTTCTCCCTTTTTCTTCCGGGTCCTATTAACAGTTGCCATAGCAATTCTTTTTGCAGCCTTAACGGGTCTGCCTTCTTTTTTTTCAGATTCAAGAATGTGTTTATACTGTCTTTTTCTTTTTTCGGGAAGCTCGCTTTTACGCTTCTCTGCTCCTTTATGCCTGCCTTTAGCTGCACGGGTTGAGCTTTTTTTTGCTGGTGATGTTTTTTTTCTTACCGGCATATTTTAAACATAGATTGTATTTGATTACTGATTTTCTTTTTTAAAGAAGGTCTGCCGTATAATACTTTATATCGGCAGACCAATGGGGGTAAATCAGGATATGAAAATTTTATTCATTATTAATTTAGCTTAATTATTCAGCTTCTGCAGGCTCAAGGGCATCTGCATTAATCGCATCAGCTAAAGAAGTTAACTTCTCATCTGCAGCACTCTCTTCTTCTTCGGTTGCCTCCAGTAATTCAGCCACTTCAGTGTACCCCAGAAGCCTGGCATAAGTTTTAGCACAGCCGTATGCTGCTATTTCATAATGTTCAACTCTCTGAGCAGCTGCGATCAATGCTACATCCCTTACTTCAGGGGTGCAGTCTTCTTCTATTACTTCTTTGCCTTCTTCAATAAGTCCTTCCATAGCCTTGCATTTTTTGCCAGTAAGTGCTCTTCCGCCTGCAAGTTTTGATATTTTTTCAAGTCTTGTTACTTGTCCTTCAGTTTCCTTTAAGTGATCTTCAAAAGCTTCACGTAATTCATCTGAGTTTGCAGCTTTAGCCATTTTAGGCAATGCTTTTGTTAATTGTTTTTCTGCACTATAGAGATCTTTTAATTCATCCATTAAAAAATCTTCCAGGGTTTTCATTTTAGCCATTGTTATTCTCCTTAAATTATTTATTTTTTTATCTTACTGCTTTTTCTTTGTTTTTTCTGTTTTTTTCATCGCGCTTTTCTTCTTCTGAAGTGTGTGTATAGTTCTCTCTTTTTAACTTATCACCAGCATTTTCATCTTTAGTGTTCTCATAAGTTTCAGTTTTCGGCCTGTCAATGATGGAATCTTTCCTGGTATCATTTCCTCTGTTTGTTTTATCAACATCCTGTTTATTACCCTGCTGATTATTGGCTTCATTCATTTTATCCTGCTGCCAGTCCGCATCCTTTGTTTTGGGATCTGTTGTTTTATCTCGCTCGAGTCTTTCTTTTTCATTTCCGCGCTTTTCATTTCGGTCACCATTACCGTTATTTACATCAAATCCTGTCTGAAAATTCTTTTCTTTTCCATTTCCGGATTTTGTTTCTTCTTCAGTAATTTTGCCGGCTTTTACCCTGGTTGTTTCAGCTTGTGTATCATTACCGGTTGTAATTGTATCATTCTTTTTTTCAGGAATGGGAAGCTCAACTTCCTGCGACCTGTTGTCTTCTCTTTCCTCTGCTGATTTTGGTCCATAATTCTGTTTTGACGGATTTTTTACGTGTGACATGATTAAACCTCCTATACATTTTATTAGATTAAGTATTATATATCAATTCTTATGCCAAAAATATTTGTTAATTTAAGAGCGGAATTAATGTATTCATTTTAAAAATTGACAAAATTGTCATAAAAAAAGCAGGTCTATATGACCTGCTTTTTTAAAAATGGTTAAATTATTTTTAACTTATACCTAAACTTTTTAATTTTCGATAAAATGTTCTCTCGTTAATATTCAGCAGTTTAGCTGCTTTGGATTTGTTTCCATCAGCTTCCTGAATAGCCTTTAATATTGCTTCCTTCTCTGCGTTCTTGGTTACATCTTCAAATGTTACATTATCATGATTATTTCCATTACTGATACCTGTATCCATAGTTGGCCTGAATTTTCCTACTTCATCTGTAATGCTGATCCTATCCATAATGCTGCCCTGAGTTAAAAGAACTGCTCTCCTTATAGAATTTCTTAATTCTCTTACATTTCCGGGCCAGGAGTGTGAAATGATCTTTTCCATTACTGCAGATGAAACACTTTCAACTGTCTTATTCAGTTCTTTATTTGCATCCTTAAGAAAATGCTCAACAAGTGCAGGGATATCGTCTGTTCTTTCTCTTAATGGCGGAATATCTATGTGGAATTCATTCAGCCTGTAATAAAGGTCTGCCCTGAAATTACCGTTATTAACAGCATGGGATAACCTGATATTTGTAGCAGTAAGTATCCTTACATCAAGAGTGAGCGGTTTTTTTCCGCCTATCCTTGTAATTTTTCTTTCCTGTATAGCCCTGAGAAGTTTTATCTGGTTGGAATCTGAAAGGTTTGTAATTTCATCCAAAAATATAGTACCGCCGTTAGCCTGCTCAAATTTTCCTTCTCTTTGAGATTTAGCATCAGTAAATGCACCTTTTTCATGGCCAAATAATTCACTTTCTATCAATGATTCCGGGATCGCACCGCAATCAACAGCCACAAATGCTTTTGCAGAGCGTTCACTTGCACGGTGGATCATATTGGCAATTACTTCTTTACCCGTACCGCTTTCACCCTGTATTAATACTGTAAGATTTGTAGGAGCAACAATATTGACCTGGTCAAAAACCTCTTTCATTTGAGGACTGGTACCAATAATACCTGTACCTTTGTATGTATCGTCAGATTTCTTACGCAGAATTTCAAGCTCCTGGTTAAGATATTTCAGCTCAAGAGCCTTGCGTATAGTCATTATCATGCTGTCATTATCAAAAGGCTTGGTAAGGTAGTCAGATGCACCATTTTTCATAGCTTCTACTGCATTTTTTATATCACCAAAGGCAGTCAGGAATATAAACGGAATATCAGGATCAATTTTTTTTATCTCCTCCATTATCTGCATACCGTTCATTTTGGGCAGCTTCATATCACATACAATCAGGTCATAGGTTTTGGTTTTAATCTCTTCAATTGCCTTATATCCGTCTTCTACGGATTTAGGTATATAACCAGCCTCCTCGATAACATTTTCGAGGGTGTACCTTAAAGATTCGTTATCGTCAATTATCAGTATTTTTTCCATTTTCATTTTTACTTATTACCGGTAATCTGATTTCAACATGTGTACCGTTTCCGGGCTCAGAAGAAATATTTAAAATCCCATGATGTGACTTTATTGTTTGATAAGCAAGACCCAGACCAAGACCGGTACCTGTTTCCTTTGTTGTAAAGAAAGGCTCAAAGATCTTATCAAGATTTTCAGGAGATATTCCCTGCCCGTTATCAACAATATCGATCATAACTTCCTGGTGAATTTTATCCATATTTGCAGTAATGGAAAGTTTACCTCCGCCCGACATTGCATCGATGGCATTTGATATAAAATTCATCAAAGCATTTTCAAGTTTAACTTTATCAGCATTTATCTCAGGCAGATCGCTGCTAATCTGTTTGATCACGGATATCCCGTTCTCTTCACAACGTGCCTCGAAGCTGTTAACTGTATTTTCAAGGATATCACTAACCTTAAGTGTATCCAATACCAGGTCTTCCGGGGCAGCAAAAAGCAGCAGATCTTTGATGATCTTGTTTGCAATATCTGAATTTACAAGAATATATTTAAGGTGTTTTTTCATCTTCTCATCTTCAATTTTCGATTTTGATACCAGCTGCGCCAAGGCACTAATGTTGGCTAAGGGATTCCTTATTTCATGAGCTATGCCAGAAGAAAATCTACCTAAGGCCGCAAGCTTTTCATTGTGAATAAGCTCTTTCTGTGTTTCTATAAGCCTGTAATTGGTTTTTCTCAACTCCTCTTCAACAAGCTTAATATCCGTTATATCCTGTACACTGCCGTAGAGCCTTACCGGGTTTCCATCTTTATCTATTTCCACCCTCAGATCAAGGCTGAGGTATTTCAGCCTGCCTTCCCGGGTTACAATCCTGTAATCCATTTCAGCATTGCCGGGTGTTTTACTTATTCTTTTAAACAGTTCATCCATTTGCGGTAAATCTTTATGATAGATATAATTCCTTATATTCTCGTATTCAAGCGATTCTGTTCCGGGTTCAATATCGTGAATCCTGTACATTTCATCTGACCATGAAATCTTACCGGTTTTAATATCTGCTTCCCAGCTTCCAAGCTTGGCAATTGCCTGTGCTTCTTTTAGCTGTTTTTCACTTTCACGAAGCTTATCCTCAGCTTCCTTTATCATCGTAACATCCATTACAGTACCGACCATTCTTTTTATCTTACCTTTATTATCAAGATCTACTTCACCCTGTGAGCTTAATATCTTTACTTTGCCTGAATTGGTTTTGTAGTGCAGGAAATAATTAAACGGTGCGTTGTTTTCAAGCGCATAATTCAATGCAATTTCTCTTTGTTTCTTATTTTCATCATCAAGCAGATCCATATACATCTCATTGGTTATCAGCGTACCTGGTGGAACTTCAAAAATATTATACATTTCCTCAGACCACCTTACCTTATTGTTTTCAGCATCCCACTCCCAGCTTCCAAGCTGCGCAATCTTTTGCGCTTCTTTCAGCTGCATTTCACTGATCCTTACAGCCTCTTCAGCCTGCTTTCTTTCGGTAATATCCCTAGTTACCTTTACAAAACCTGTTAATTCATTTTTTTCGTTATACAATGGATTAAATATAATATCAGCCAGGAAAAGGCTACCATCCTTTTTCACTCTCCAGCCTTCTTTTTCATACCTGCCTAATTTTTTCGCGATCTGCAGGTTTTCAGTTGGTTCACCTGAGGCAGCATCTTTTTGACGGTAGAAAACTGAAATATGCTTTCCGATTATTTCATCCTTTGTATAGCCTTTAATCTGTTCTGCACCTTTATTCCAGCTTTTTATATACCCCTTTTCATCCAAATGAATAATAGCATAATCTTTGATATTATCCATCACAAGCCTCAACTGTTCCTCATTTTCCCTTATCTTATTTTCGGCTTCTTTAATTTCAGTTACATCCAGGCATGTTCCAACCAGTTTAACGATATTATTATTTTCATCGTATTTTACTCCGCCTTGTGATCTTAATATCTTTATTTTACCCTGCGGGGTGAGGATCTTTTCATAAAAATCAAACGGCATTCCTGTTTTCAGGGAATTTTCAAGATGCTTTTTTACTTCATCTACACTTTCATTGTGAAGTTTAGAAATGAATCCTTCAAATGAGGGGATAAAGTTTTCCCGGGAGTCTTCATAGATAGAATACATTTCCTCAGACCATTTAACGGTACCGGTTTTAACATCCCACTCCCAATTACCCATTTTAGCCAGTGTTTGTGCTTCCAATAATGAATTACGGCTATCAATTAATTCCTGCTCAATTCCTTTTCTCAATGAAATATCTCTTATCATACCGGTAAAAAAGGTTTCGTTATTCAATTCCCATTTGGCCAGTGAAAGCTCTATTGGAAATTCTGTACCGTCCTTTTTTCTGCCTTCAAGCTCTATTGTTTTACCAATCAATTTAATTTCACCTGTCAGCAGCACACGTGCAAAAGCATCCGTATGCTGTTGCTTATATTTATCAGGCATAATAACTGTAAGACTTTTTTGAAGTAATTCATCCGGATCATATCCCAGCACATCTTTTACTTTACTGTTAACATATATAATATTACCATTACTATCAGCTGTAACTATCACATCATTTGCAGTATCTGCAATTGCCTTAAAATGTTTTTCCCTCTCTTTAATCAATTCAAGAAAATCATTTCTTTCCGCAAATGAACCCAGCTCCATAGCAATATTAAAAAGGCTATCCAAGATCTCATTATCAAGGATTTTATCTTCTTTATTATAAAACTCCAGAACACCTATTACTTTATCCCTGTTTATAACAGGTATCCATATGATTGTTTTTAATCCGATCTTTAGGATCAGATCACCTCTTTGATATATAGAAGTATCCCTTAGATCATTAACATTAAGCCATTTGGGTTTTCTTTCAAAGATTACTTCCCTATGAATACCAAACTTTGGTTCTATCTTTATATCTTCACTTATCGCCTTAAAGATATCATATTTTGATGGAATGTTTTCATACCATATACCGGAACTGAAAAGTAATCTATCATCATAAAATAAATAATGTCCAATATCCCAGTGAGTATATTCACATACTTTATTCAATGTAAACTGAATACATTTATCAACACTTTCAATTTTATTAACTCCGGTAGCAACATCATTTAGCAAATTCAACAGGCTGTTCCGTTTTTCAAGCAGCTCTCGGTTCCTGATATCTTCAGATATATCCTGTACTATGCCTACAATTGAATCAACTTTCCCTTCTTCATCCCTGATGACAGAAGCTGATAAGTAAACCGAGAACTCAGTTCCATCACTTTTGTTGTTAACCAATTCTCCTTTCCAGCCTGATTTGAGTGCCCCGGAGATTATTTCCTTTCTGGTTTCCTCGGATATCCCTTTAGAATACAGAACCGGTATATATTCACCGATAATTTCATTTTCGATATATCCATACAATGATTCAAAAGCTGGATTCACAAAAATTGTTTTACTCTGCAGATCAGTAATGAATACACCTTCTTTAATACTTTTTACTGTATGACCGAATAGCTTAAGCCTGTTTTGTACCTTTTCCTTAATTGCCATTTCATCCAGCAGTCTGTTTAGTGTATTGGCAAGCTCAACTGTTCTTTCGTTTACTCTTGTTTCCAGCTCATCATAAGCTATTTTCAGGTTTTCTTCAGCTTTTTTTCGTTCAAGAAAATTACCTATCTGTCTTCCAACAGATTCCAATACTTCAAGCAGGTCATCTTTGGCAGTAAGTATATCATGATTAAAGCACTCAATAACAGCAATTACTTTACCGCCATCACTAATAGGCACACCAAATGCCGAATTCCAGCCAAGC
This sequence comes from uncultured Ignavibacteriales bacterium, assembly GCA_964577645.1. Taxonomy (GTDB): domain Bacteria; phylum Bacteroidota; class Ignavibacteria; order Tepidaquicellales; family OLB5; genus OLB5. The sequence goes on along the minus strand of CAZOAP010000011.1, from coordinate 18,668 downwards.
TTAAGAAGACCGTCCTTCCTTTTAACATTTGTTTCTTCAGTTATATTTTCCAGCCAATAAGGTTTGTTTTCCTTCCAAATTTTCCCAGTAAGTCCTTCACCTGAAGAAAGTGAATACTGTTTATCATACAAAGATAAATAATCTGTGATCTCTTTTTTATTATTGCTCCAAAATGCTTTTTGATAAATCCTGTTTTCATTTACAACCCATGCAATACCAAATTTCCAGTTAACCCCGGTACAAATATTTTCTAAGACCCGTGATAAGGTTTCTTCTGTTGTTAATGATTCGGCAAGTGTCTTAGATACTGAATATTGAATTCTTAAATACCGTTCATTTCTTTTCTTTAAATGTATATCAACACATATACCGATAAAACCTTCAAATTCGTTACCTTTATACCTGGGAATAGCCTTATTTAAGAACCAGCGGTATTCACCGCTAGAAGAGCGCAGCCTGAATTCAATTTCAAAGCTTGTTCTGCCTTCAAAATTTGCTGCATATGCACTTAAATAATTTTCCAGCTCTTCGGGGTGTATATTCTCTATCCATCCTGTACCAATCTCATTTTCAAACTTTCTGCCGGTGTAATCCAGCCATCCTTTATTTACATAAGTAAACTTTTTATCTTTACCCGAGATCCATATTAATACAGGTGCTGAGTCCGCCATTACTCTGAAACGCTCTTCACTTTCACGCAGTGAACCTTCTATCTTTTTCCTGTTATTTATCTCACTTACAAGATTTTCATTTGCATTTTTGAGCTCTGCCGTTCTTGATTCCACCCTGTCTTCCAGTTCATCATAAGATTTCCTGAGAAGAAGTTCTGTTGTATTTTTATTCCGTATAAGCCTTATAAAAACAAACAGTGAGAGCCCTATAACAGCAAATGCAAAAAGACTTGTAAGAATTATGAACAGCTGCGTATTCTGTAAGCTGTTCTTAGATGCATTTTGCCGCATTTCAAGCAGGCTTAATTCCTTTGATTTTATTCCCGATGTAATATTCTCGCAATTTTCAAGATAGTCCTGAGATAACAAGGCTAGCTTGGTTTGCTCCCCTGAAACTTTATTTTCTGTCTTAAACATCTGTAAAGTAGAGTCAAGCAGAGTTATCATTACTGATGAAGAACTATCAAGTTTTAAACACTCTTTTACCTGTTCAGTATTATCAGAAACCAGAAATTTTAATTTATTAAGGCTGGTATAAAACTCTGCCTTGGCAATATTGTATTCATCAAGATACTTCTGTTCCTGCCTTACAATATAGCCTCTTCTTTTTAACTGTATGGCAGATAAATGCATGTTAAGTTCATCTGAGGTTTTTAAAACTTCATAAGTATGGTCTATCATAGTAAGAGAGTTTTTGTAAATATCTATATTATTGTAAGTTATAAGACTTAGTATAATAAAACACAGTAAAAATATCAAAAACGCAGCCGGTATGAACTTTTCAAGCGGTAGCTTCTCTACTATTTTCTGTAATTGTTTTTTTCCGGTATCTGTCAAATTTCCCTTATTTCTTCATTAATACGACAATAATGTCATATAAATAGTTCGAATATACAATAATAACACTAAAATCGCTAAAAAAGATTTGGCACAGTATTTGTTTCTTTATTATTCAAATATTAAGAATTTTCTGAAAAATAAAAAAAGGAGCTTAAAATGTTAAATTTACGAATAAAATCTGAAGACATAGGTTATTTAAGATTACTGCTTGACTTAGTTAATATTGATAATAAAGAAAATAAAATAGAAAAAAAATATAAATTGGACTTAGCAAAATGAAGCCCATACTAAAGGAAGTAAACTAAATGCCAAATTTAAATATTTTAATACTGGTAGTTGAAGATGACAAATACATGAACGAGACATTATGTGAAGTTCTGGAATCTGAAGGGTATAATGTCGAATCGGCATTAAATGCAGCAGATGCGATAAACAAAATAAAGCACAGCGATAAAAAGTATCACTTATTGATCTTG
>CAZOAP010000011.1:0-16671 GCA_964577645.1 uncultured Ignavibacteriales bacterium | reverse complement strand
AGTTTCTGCAGGGAATTACAGGTCTTGATATATTTCAGCTTGCAAAAGAAAAGGATCCTGAAGTTAAAGCAATCATGATCTCAGCGTACGGACGAGATAAAGAATTGAAAGAAAAAGCAGCAACATTAGGGATAAGTTCTTTTATAGATAAACCATTTCTCATCACAGACCTGGTTGATACCGTTGACGATATTTCAAGAGACAGCATAGAGGTACCTGCGTAAATAAAAAAGGCAGCTAAAAAAAAATATAAAAGGAGAATAAAATGAAAACGTTTAAAATTTCAGTACTGGCATTAGCTTTATTGATTGGAATCACATTCTCAACATATTCTCAGGTTTCCAATAAGCCGGTAACAAAATCAACAGTTAAAAAACAATCTTTTCCTGAATTCACAATTGCGCCGTCAGGCGGTGCTATATTCCCGTTAACCAGGGATTTCAGAAGTGATTTCAAACCGGGTGGTTTAGCAGGACTTGATATGGGAGTAAAGCTAAATAAGGAAGTTGCAATATATACCAAATTTTCATACATGTTCATGAGCTCAAAAAAATCAGGTGCTCCTATAGGACAATATATGGAAATTTCAGCAGGACCAAGGTATTACTTTACTCATCCTAAATTAAAATCACAGGTATATTTTGAAGGCGGCGCTGGTGCATATTACTTTAAGCAGAATGCCTATATAAATCCTGAAGATAATACACGTACTATTGACCAGGTTTCAAGAACAAATGCAGGTATTAACGGCGGAATAGGTGCAAGTTTATTCCTTTCAGATGCAGTGAACATACTTGCAAAGGCTAAATACCATAACGTATTTACACAGACAGGATCAATTGGATTTATGACCGTCAATGCCGGACTTGAATTCAAGATCAGATAAACATTTCTACCAATCATTAATGAACTGCAGGAAGTATAACTTCCTGCAGTTATTTAAAATTTAAAAACTAAAACACAACAAATGAGATCAACAATAAAATATTTAATAATGCTAAGCTTTGTTTCAGTATTATACTACGGATGCAGTGATGAAACAGACCCGATAACCCCGGTAACAACAGATACAACCACAGTGAACTTCAATAATCTGTTAATATCAGAAAGAACCATTCCTTTTGATCTTTCAATGAGTGCAGTAGATTTCTCTTCAGGAACCATTTTAATGGATTCAAACAGGTATAAGGATGCTAATATTGCAGATTCATTATTTGCCAATGATTCAGTTTATTATTTCAGGTCAGGCGACCTTTCTGATTTCCCTTCAATGGTCCCGGGATACAGGACTAGATTTGTGCTTATATCACTTAATTCAACACAGGCACAGTTTGATACAATGAAGGTTATTCCCGATAGTGATACTACATTGAATGAAAATGATTTCACAATGGATAATACAAATTCATTTACAGTACCGGTCCTTTTCCACAGTGTTTATGGTTTTTACCTGAAAGGTAAATACGATAACAATGTAACACCGTATCCTGTATATGGTCTTTTATACATTGATGAGACATTCAATGAATCCACAGGCTTTAAGCTTCGTTTTGATATAAAGATAAATAAAGGCGGAAGAAACAATTTTAAATCACAGTAAATAATAACAGCGGAGAAATAATATCATGAAAGATAACTCATCAGCAAAAGGCATAATGATCGGATTTTTGGCGGGAGGAGCAATAGGGGGTTTAACAGCACTTTTATTAGCTCCCAAGAGCGGCAGGGAGCTGAGAAAAGACATCAGCAAAAGAAGCAAGAAGCTCATAGAAGACGGTGAAGAATACCTGGGTACAGCAAAAATAAAAGCATCTGAAATAATATCCGACGGCAGGAAGAAAGCTGAAGATATGATAAGGGAAGCAAAAAGCAAAGCTTCATCTATAATTACCCAGGGTAAAGATTTTGTGAGTGATGAAACTATCAGGATCAAAGATGCAGTAAAAGCCGGTGTAGATTCTTTCAATGACGAGAGAAAACACAGCAGGGCAAAATAGAATAAAGTTCAAGGTTGAGTATTAATTGTAATATATAACGTTTGCCGGATATAAAATTGAAAGTGCTGCAATCGTATCCGGCAAACATTTTAAACAATATAAGGTTCATGTACAGTTATCAAATTAATCATATAAAATTAAACTTGTGAAAATTATGTACAGATATCACAAAAACAGCGTAATCGATAAAGGAATATCCACAGAGGATCTGGCAGTCAGAAAAACTGCAGAATACGATATTATCGAAGATGATTATTCAGATGAAAATACAGAAGACTATAATGAAGAGATATACAAATGGCTGAGTGTTGGTGTTTTAATAATATGGTTCTTCTCCATGCTTTACCTGTAACAGCAAATATTTTTAATAACAAAATAATTTACGGGGGTAAATTTATGTTATGGACAGTTTTTATTATTTTAATTTTACTTTGGTTAATTGGGATAGTATCTTCAAATACACTGGGAGGCTTTATACATGTCCTCCTTATAGTTGCAATAATTGTAATTCTGGTAAAAATCATTAAAGGTAAAAATCCATTAGGATAAAAAGGAAGGTTATTATGATAAAAGAGAATGTTTTCATGAAAGAAATTTATATTCACTACGACTATTTCCTTAATATCGCTAAAAAGATGACACAGAATGAGTTTGATGCTGAAGACCTGCTTCAGGATTCACTGATAAGGGCATACAAATTCATTGACTCTTTCGAACCCGGCACCAATTCAAAAGCCTGGTTATACAGGATAATGAAGAACCTGTTTATTAATTTCAACAGGAAAAAACAGGCTCATCCAAGCTATAGTCTTGAAACAGTAACCAGAGAACCGTTTGTAAATGAAACACAAAGCTCTTTGCAGTATTATGAGGTAATGAAACTGATAGAGACTATTAAAGATGAATACAGGCAGGTAATAATACTTTTTCACCTGCAGGAATTTTCTTTAATTGAGATCTCCAAGGAATTAAAGTGGCCGCTGGGAACTGTAAAGAGCAGGCTGCACAGGGCCAGAAAAGAATTCAGGAAAGTACTGGAAGATGCAATTTAAAATCTAATTAACTTTTTAATGCGGAGAAAGATAAAGCCATGGATCATTTAGGAAATCAGCTTTACATCGAAGGAGAGAACAATGATCTGTTCGTATATTTTCATCTCCATGATTTTAAAAAAAGAAAAGCATCAGAGATCCTTGAAAGGTATATAGAAACTTTTAAAGAAAGGGATTTTGAAAAAATAAATATTTCTTTCTATAATAAAGGCTTACCCGGTGAGCATCTTAGTAATTTCAGGAAAACCAATAATCATGCTATAGGCAAAATTTTAAAAGGTATTAAATGCATATCTGCTTTTTTTCATTATAAAGATAATGTCAAAGTTATAAATAAACCCAGGCTTATTACCAAAATTAGCTGAAAATGCAGAAATCTTCAAAAAAACGAAAAGTAAGGAGTATTTTACCAAAACAGAAGCAACCTGGCATTGAGGCTAAAATGCAGCCTAAACCGGTATTTGTTTCAGCTGATTACGCTGCTTCCGGCAAGTTAAGCGGAAAATGTGCTTTGATCACTGGTGGTGATAGCGGTATAGGCAGAGCTGTTGCTGTAGCATTTGCCAAAGAAGGCTGTAACGTTGCAATAATATATTTAAATGAACATAAAGATGCAAAATTTACCAAAGATCTTGTTGAAGCAGAAGGCAGAAAATGTCTGTTGATATCAGGTGATATTTCTACTGAATTCTTTTGTAAGAAAGCAGTAGAAAGAACAGCAAAACAGTTAGGCAGAATAGATATCGTGGTGAATAATGCTGCTGTTCAGTACCCCCAGGAAGATATCACAAAGATCTCACGCAGGCAGCTTGAAAAAACCTTCAAAATAAATATTTTTTCACATTTTTATATTGTAAAAGCCTCATTAAAATTTTTAAAAAGGAACTCAGCAATCATTAATACAACATCAGTAACAGCATACAGAGGCAGCGGGCACTTAATTGACTATTCATCAACAAAAGGAGCCATTGTTTCATTTACAAGGTCGCTTTCAGCCAGTTTGGTGAAAAAAGGAATCAGAGTTAATGGCGTAGCACCCGGCCCAATCTGGACACCCCTCATTCCTGCAACTTTTCCTCCAAAAGACGTCGCTTCATTCGGAACGGATGTCCCTTTGGGCAGAGCAGGGCAGCCTGAGGAGGCTGCCCACTGCTACGTTTTTCTGGCATCGGATGATTCATCTTACATGACCGGGCAGATCCTTCATCCCAATGGCGGAGAAATAGTTAATGGCTAGGAAAAAAATGAATAAAAATTCAGGAAGCTTTTTTGAAAACCTTGCATTAAAACTAACCCAGTTCTCAGGTTCAACATCAGCATTTATTATAAGTTTTTCACTTATAATAGCCTGGGCATTAACAGGTCCTTTCTTTAATTTTAGTGATGTATGGCAGCTGGTAATAAATACCGGAACTACGATAATAACATTTTTAATGGTTTTCCTGATTCAAAGAGCGCAGAATAAGGATTCGTTGGCAATACACATGAAACTTAACGAAATTATTGCATCAATAAACGGTGCAAGCAACATGCTTGTTGATGTTGAGGAAATAAGTGAAGAAGACCTTAAGACAATAAAAAACCACTATCAAAAGCTTGCCAAGCTTTATGAAGCAGAAAAGAATATTAAGCAGTCTCATTCAATAGCAGAAGCAGAAAAAAGACACAGAAGAAAGGTCTCCAGAAAATGAACAAATTTAATGAAATGTTCAAAATATTTATATTAATGCTTCCGGTTGGTCTGTTTGTTTTCCCCGGATGTGAATTTATAGGTGATGTTTTTAAAGCAGGTATATGGGTTGGTGTTGTAATAGTCATTGCCGTGATTGCAGTGATATTATTCATTGCTAAAATGTTTAAAGGTTTAACATGCTTCTAGTATCAAAAAGATCATTTTCGGATAAAGCTGAAAAATTTTCAGCAATAAAGGTTTTAGTATTAAATTGTTCTTTAAAACATACAGGCACGCTTTCAAATACAGGTGAGCTTTCATCGCTGGTGCTTAAGAATATGAGAGTGGAGCACTCTGAGCTTATATCAGAAACTGTAAGATTATCAGATATGAATATTCCTCCGGGTGTTAAATTTAGAGTAAGCAAAACAGATAAATGGCCGGTTATTGCACAAAAAATAATAGATTCTGATATAATTATTTTTGCAACCCCAATATGGTGGGGTCACCGATCAAGCCTGATGCAGAGAATAATTGAAAGAATGGATTCCTTTGATGAACAGTATAAGGAAAAAGGAAGAAGTATTTTATTGAATAAAACTGCTGGTGTTGTTATTACCGGAAGTGAAGACGGTGCACAGGCAACACTTGGTACAATACTTTCAGTATTAACATTTATGAATTTCACAATACCGCCTGAATGCTGTACATATTGGGTTGGTGAGGTCGGTAAACCTCCAAAGAATAACAGAAAGGACCGTCTAAAAAATAAAGCATCTAAAATTATGGATCAAAAAATGGCTCATAATTTGATTTATTACGCTAAACTACTTAAAAATTATCCACTTATACCTCACCAATAGTCTGACAAAACTGACATAAAGATCTTACCCAATTAAAAATCCAATCATTTTCCGTTTAAATTTTGTATAAAAATATTGGCACAGAATTTGTTCCTTTAGTAATATATTAGTTTTATTGAAATAAAATAAAATTTTTACGAAAGGGAATGCAATGACTATCAATTTTAAAGCAGCTTCATTATTAATATTATTCCTTACAGTATTTTCATTCAGCCAGCTGAAAGAAAAAGATAACTTACTTGGCGGTTCACTTGGCTTCTGGGCAAAAGGTAATGTGCCTATGTTTGGAGCAAATTTTGAATCTCAGTTAACACAAGCCGGAGTCGGAACATTAGGACTTGGCGGAATTTTCAGATATTATACATTCACAAACACTTACGGAAATGGTGACTCAAGGAAATATTCGTTTACATCATTTGGCGCACAGCTGAATTACAATTTTAACCAGATAGGTGACGGAAGCTTTGTACCGTTCCTTGGACTGGTAGCCGGGTACAACAATGTTAATAACACATACACGGATGTAACACGAAATGCTGTTTATGTTACTGATGTATCATATACAAGCGGTGCATGGATATGGGGACAACTTGGTATGAGATACTTCTTTAATCCCAAAGTTGCCGGAACAGTCAGACTGGGTTTAGGCAATAATGATTTTAATACTTTAGAGCTTGGCGTAGATTTTAAATTATAAAATTTATAATAAGGAAGAAGAGCAGGATTTAAATATTATGAATTCTGCTCTTGTTCTTTTTTGAAAGGAGTCATTACTAATGACGAAGCTTAAATTAAGCGCAGGTTTACTTGTTTTATTTTTTATGCTGGGATTAATTTCATGCAGTAAGAAAAGTGATAATAATACTTCAGATAAAAATGTTAATGAAGCAGAAATGGTAGCGGTAAATAATGAAGATGTTACTGAAACAGATGAAGACCTTTTAACTGTTGATTACAGGGAATTTTATGATAAACTGTCACCGCATGGAGAATGGATAGAAGTAAAAGGCAGGGATATTGGCGTTGATCTGAAAAAAGATCCAGCAACAGGAAGCAGTCACAGGACTATATCTATTGGTGAACTGTTTGGTGTAAAAGAAGCATATGCAGATGATGTTGATTTTGGAGCATTTTTTGTATGGAAACCTGCACCGGGTCTGGCTGTTGGAGTTACCACCGGAGAGCCTGTAGAATATGTACCTTATTCAAACGGGCAATGGGTTAATACTTCTCAGGGGTGGTATTTCAGGGCAGCAAGTGAACCTGAGGAAATAACACATCACTATGGAAGATGGGTACACTCGCCCGCAGTAGGCTGGGTTTGGGTTCCCGGAAGAGTTTGGGCACCTGCATGGGTTGACTGGCGCGAGCAGGATGAATATATAGCATGGGAGCCGGTACCCCCAAGTGTTTATATTGTAAATAACGTGATAGTAACTCCGCCTGTAATTGAAGAACGCTATGTAGTTGTAGAAAAAAGATATTTTGCTGAGCCTGAAGTTTACAGATATATGTACAAGGAAAATAAGAACAAAGTAATGATAAAAGAATGGCGCAGGCTGGATGGTGTTATGGTTATGAATAAAACCGTAATTAACAAAGGTCCTGATGTAACTGTGATACAAACTTATACAAATACAACATTTGGTGTAGTAACAATAAACCCTGTAACTAATATTAACGATGTAACTTACAGTACAACGGAATACAGGGTATACCAACCTGAGTTTAAGAAAGTAAAAATGAAAGGTAAAGTTACAAAAGTAGTAACTGCACCCGGTACTTTCATTACATATGAAAATGCAAGGGTTATAACTGAAAGGCAGAAACATAACGAAAGTTATAAGAACAACGAGTCTGCTTCAGAGAATAATAAAGGAAAAGAAAATAAGAATGAGAACAGCGGCAAGGATTTCAGGCAGAACAGGAAATATATTGATGACGGTAAAATGAAGGATGGAGGCAAAACCAGGGATAATGGCAAAAAGGAAGGTGAAAGAAAAAAAGATAACGGCAACAGAGATAATGGCAAAAATGATAATGGAAAAAAAGAAAATAAAGGCAACTACGATAAAAAAGGGAAAGATAACAGTAAAGGAAACGATAACGGAAAGAGCAACGGTAAAGAAAAGGGCAACAAAAAATTTAAAAATGATAAGAGCAATTCCAATGGGAATGATAGATCAGGATACAACAAAAACCAAGGTAAAAATGAAAATGGAAAAATGAAGGGACAGGATAGAAATGATAAAGGTAAAAATAACAATGGTAACAATAAAAAAGGTAAACAATAAAAAAATATTCTGATAATGACAGGAACGGTCAGCCTGATTAAATATCAAGATCACTGATAATAAAAAAAAGAGAACATTAATATTTTAATGTTCTCTTTTTTTTATGCACTATGTTATAAGGTCATTCAACCTGCAGTTCCTGCCTGATTCTGTACATCCTGTGCAGCGAAGTAAGCCAGCTTATAGTCGATTCAGCTCCCTGGTTCTGGTTTGTAATGGCAGAAGTAAGCCCGTCAAAACAGCCCCCTGTAGTAAAATCGTAAAGAGGCTCCTGCCTGTCGTTATTGCCTAAAAACCAGCTGAATGCAACCCCGATCTTGTTAATCCACTCCATATCTTCTGTGATCAGGTATGCCTGGTAGCAGGCATCTATTATCGAGGTGATCTCAAGCGGCTGCTGATCAAACTTGGCTTTTTCTTTTCCTCTAATATACCACCCGTCATTACCTATTAATGAAATAAAATTTTTATCCTTATCAATTAATACATCATACATCCAGTTCAGCGATTCAATTCCGTTCTGGATATAATTATTTTTCTTAAAATAGATGCCTCCCATAAGTAAAGCCTGTGTTAACCTTGCATTATCGTAAGTAAGGTATTCCTCGAACCATTTCCAGTTTTCTTCTGAGTTTTTTGTATACAGGTCGTTAAGTTTTTCAAGTAATTTCCTGCATATCCTTTTCACCTCCCTTGCACCGGAAAATCTGTGCAGGTAAAAAATACATCCTATAGCAATATGTGCCATTGCCCTTGGTGAAGAGAAATTTTCCATGTTTTTAACCGTGGAATCAAACAGCATCTTGCATAATGCAAGCTGTGAGTGGTTATCAGCATTCTTAATAAAATACCCAAGCACAAACATCGTCCTGCCGTTTGAATCCTCTGAACCGGATTCTTCCATCCATTTCCTGTCATAACTCATAAAATTCCTGAAAAGGCCTGTATCTTTATTATATGCATAGTGAATAAAGGAGAGATATGTATATAAAAGCTGGTCTGCCACAGGGTCATGAAAAAGGTATTTATTCATGATGATAACAAGTAATGCCCGCGCGTTATCATCAATACAGTAGCCTTCATTACGGTTGGGTATGGAAAAAACCGAATGCTGCAATATACCTGTAGTATCAGTAATATTGCGTAAATGAGTTAAGTTGACCTCAGGAAGCGAGGGCATCAACTTATATTTTGGTGAAGGTATAAGGCTTGTTGTATTTATGGTATATTCTGCAGCAGCCTGCTGGAACAGCTCATAATAATTTTTTGCAACTTCACCCCATACCATTTTTCTGCCGGCTTCATATGCATTCCGCCGCAGTTTATTTCTTTTGTTCTCATCATCCAAAAGCTCTTTAATAGCATTTGCCAGGGAGGCAGTATTATGAGGCTCATACAGAATTCCTTTTCCGTCTTTCAGTAACTCTTCGGCATACCAGTATGGGGTTGATATAATTGCCTTCCCGGAAGCAAGTGCGTATGTTAATGTACCTGATACAATCTGCTCGAGATTATGATATGGCGATACATATATATCACTCATAAGCAGAAATTCAAGCAGTTCATCCGTATCAACAAATCTGTTTATGAAAATTACATTATTTTCCAGCCTGTGTTTTTTTACAAGGTTCTCAATGCTGTTCCTGTATGCTTCGCCAAATTGTTTTTTTACATGGGGATGTGTAGCGCCAAGTATAATATATGCTACATCAGGGTTTGTTTTAACCACTTCTGCAAGAGCGTTAATAACATCTTCAACACCTTTGCCGGGGCTTAATAAGCCGAAAGTAAGCAGTACTTTCTTCTCTGTCAGCTGGAATTTATCCTTGTAATAAGTGGTATCCAGGAACTGCACATCATGAGCTCCATGTGGAATATACCTTATTTTTTCAGACGGAATATTATAGATCTCTGATAACATTGAAAATGCTTTTTCAGACTGCACTACAATATAAGATGAATACCTGTTTATTTCCTGTATTACTTTAAGCTGGTCTTCACTCGGATGCTCTAGCACAGTATGAAGTGTTGTTACTACAGGCTTTTTCAGGTTCTCCAGCAGGTAAAGGATGTGAGAGCCTGCTTCACCGCCATATAGCCCGAACTCATGCTGAAGATTTATTATATCCTTATCTGAAAGATTCAGGTAATATGCTGCTTCTTTAAAATCGTTAATGCTTTTATCCTTGATCTCAAATTTTACTTCCTGTGGGTATTTATAACCCTCAGCATTATCATTTAAAGCAGTAATATTTGTTTTAAGAACTGAACCATTTTCGATCTTTTTAAATGATACTGAAAGGTCATTTGTAAATGTTGCAATACCGCACTGCCTGGGTATAAATGATGATATGAAGGATACTCCGAATGTTTTGCTCATATATTAATTTTGTCTCATAACAAATTGAAGAACTTTCTTTAATGATGCTGTTGCAATGGAAATAGTGGTATCAGCAGCACCGTAATACATTATCAGGTCATCACCTTTTACTACCACTCCGCACGGGAAAGTAACATCCGGTACATCACCAACTCTTTCATACTGCTCATTAGGTCCAAATACCCATTCATCGCATCTTCTTATTACCTTGCTGGGGTCATCAAGATCCAGCAAAGCCAGTCCAAGCCTGTAAAGGGATCCTGATGCTGTAGTTTTTACACCATGATAGATTATCAGCCAGCCTTCAGAGGTTTCAATTGGCTGAGGCCCCAAACCTACCTTATATGCATCCCACCAGCTTCCATGCCTGGCTGGTAAAAGTATTGCACTATCACCCCAATGCTTTAGGTCAGGTGAGTAAGAAATCCATATATGAGCGCCTAAAAGGTAACTTGTTGGCGAGGGTCTGTGTACAAGAACATATCTTCCTTTAAACTTCCTCGGGAAAAGAGATGCATCTTTATCATCTGGCGGCATAACAACACCATACCTTCGGAAACCCTTAAAATCTTCTGTTGTGGCAAGTGAGACCAGCGGGCCTGATTCAGAAAATGATGTGTAGACAATTGCATATTTCCCTTCATCTTCCAGTCTTACTATCCTGGGATCTTCAATGCCGTATATCTCCTCGGGAAAGTCATCCGGTTTTGGCTGTAGTGTAGGCTGGCTGTCAATCTTCCAGTTTGTGTAGCCATCACTGCTGGTTGCTTTGCATAAGTGAGAAAAGCCTCTCATATCTTCTATCCTTACCATTAGCAGTACTTTATCTTCAAAAATCGTGGCACCTGCATTAAAAACTGAATTCACTTTATACGGCCACATTGATGGCTTTAATACCGGATTATTCTTATAACGTTTAAATAGTGTACTTTCCTGGTATATCGCTGATTTATCACTCATTATAAAAACTCCTGTTTAAATTATAAAAAAACATTTTTCTTAACATTATACTATGACTGTATTACTGTTTTTTTAACAATAATATATGATTGGAAAATATTTCATCAGGATGTCAGTTAAATTTAAAGAAATGACTTTACCAACATGTTGTTACTATGATACTTCGGTTATTGCAGATAACAATAAACCTATATTAAATAAAATATCATATTAACAGGAAATGTTCCGTCAAAAATTTTTGGATAACATGTTATTATTAAGGAATTAAACAGGTTTATAAAGTATTAAGAGGAATGATTATATAGAGTAAAATGTATATATGGAAAAAGACTAAATTGAATTTTACGGGATTATAAAAATAAATAGGCAGGCTAAAGAAGCAAACTAAATACAATCTTATAATTGCAGATACCTTCTTTAAAATAATTAGAACATATCTTCACCAAGTATTTATAATATAGTGACAGATTACATCTATGTTTTTACAAAACGAAAACAAATTAAATTATTGGGTACTTACTCCGTAGATCAATACCAGACCAATAATTAATAATAGAATAAAAAGTAATGGTACAATTTTATGCATAAAATATTTGTTTAAATTCCTGAATAAAGGCTCATAAATTTCTCTGTAACAAATATAAATTATTGATTTTTAAACCGGTATACTCTCAAATGGGTATTAATATAATTCTACATTTATCATATTTAACTGTGATAATTATCATGTTTCTTTAAAAATATTAACATTAATATTGTATAATGAAAGTATTGTCATTGATCAAATCATATTTGTTTTTTTCTTCGTTTTTAATACTTCTGTCATTTTATTCATGTGACGGAATATTCCCTTCTGAAACAAAATCTAATGTACCGGAAGACCATACCAATAACCGCGGCGGAGCTTTGCATAAAGGTGAAGATGATGCAGATGACTGCAAAGAGTGTCACGGAAATGATCTGAGAGGTAAAGTTTACAATTACAACGGAACTCTTGTTGTTACTTCTTCCTGTTTCCAGTGCCATGGTGATGTTTGGGAAGGAAGGGGGGATAAAAAGAATAAATGAAATTAATCATCATTAAAGCCATTACAATTTTATTTTTCTCACTTGTTATAGGTTCCAATGTATTTTCTCAGGATGTCGGTTCAAAAGCACCTGATTTTTCGATGCAGGATATTAACGGCAATACTATCATTCTATCTGAACTTAAAGGAAAAGTTGTTCTGGTAGATTTTTGGGCAAGCTGGTGTATACCCTGCAAAAATTCTATGCCGCATATCATTGAGCTTTACAATAACAGAGCCGATTCTTCTTTTACAGTAATTGCTGTGAATGTTGATGAAGAAAAGTCTAAAATTAATGAATTTGCAAATTCAATTAACGTTACATTTCCTTTTCCTGTAATTTTTGATAAAGAAAGCAAACTCCCAGCAATGTATAATGTTGAAGGTATGCCTACAACTATTATTATTGATAAAGAGGGCGTTATCAGGTTTAAAGATACAGGTTTCACTTCTGATGTTAAGGAAAAAATGGATATCAAGATAAAAGAATTACTGTTAAAATAGAGAACATATTTTTAAATTTTATATGAAGTTTCTGAAATATTTTATTTTCATTATCTTATTTGGTTTCACACTGCTTATAAACGCATGCGCAGTTGTTCAGCCATGGGAAAGAGAGCGCCTTTCTGACCCCAACATGATGTTTGATGAGAACCCGATGGATAAAGGTGCAGAGCTTCATTATCTTTTTATCCGCGAAGGTACAGAAGGCGGAGATGGCTCTCAAAGCGGAGGCTGCGGCTGTGGTTAAATTTCCGTTAGCATTCACAATAATTTTAATTATAGGATTCATTTCAACCTGTTATTCTCAGGATATCCCCGAAAATGAGCTTGATGCAAGGATAAACTCTTACTTTGATAATTTTGGGGTAATTGTTGTTTACCCGCAGGTATCATTTACTAAGAAACTCTCAGATAATACAGGTTTTTCATTAAGATATTTATCGGATGTCATCAGCTCAGCATCCATGAAAAGCTGGTTCAAAGTAGATGGCATTACATCAGCTACTACACACAACCAGGGAGGGGCAGATAATACTCCTGATGAATGGCGGCATGAGTTCGGAGGCTCAGTTAGCCAGAAAATTGCCAATGGTATATTAACACTTAACGGCCAGTATAGCACAGAGCATGATTATTCATCAAAAACATTTTCAGCTTCCATATCATATCCTTTTGCAAAGAAAAATACTGTTCTTCAAACAAGCGTTCTTTTCAGTTTTGATAAAGTGTTTCCGCAGACAAGGACATGGACAAAAGACAGGGATACAAGATCAATAAACCTGGGGTTAACACAGATTTTTTCCAAAAATATAATTACACAGTTCGATGCATCTTATATTGAAGTTAAAGGCTATATGCTGGATGGTTACCAGGTTGTAAGGATCATAAATAACAGCTCAACATACCAGACCCTTGAGCCTGTTGAGCCTGAAAAACGTATCCGCAGGGCTATTGGCGTAAGAACAAATATTGGATTAACCAGGTTAACAACACTTCAATTAGGTTACAGGTTTTACAGTGACTCATGGGATATACAGTCTCATACAATATCAGCAGCATTCAGCAGAAATTTCAGCAAATGGTTTTCAGCAACACTTGATATGAGGCATTACACACAAACTAAAGCTTTTTTCTTTAAACCGGTATATACACAGGTTGAAGAATATATGAGTGTTGACAGTAAATTAAACTCAGGTTACTCAGACCAGTTGATGTTAAGCATGGTATTTAAGGGCAGAAAAGGCGGAGGTTTCCCGTTCATTTCAAATGAAAAACTTTCGCTTACCGGTTCAGCCGGAATTTACCGCAGGCAGAATGATTCACCTGACTGGTTTAGTCATTACAATACATTGTATGCTTACCTGCTTTCTTTAGGTATAAGGTATAATTTTTAAGAAAGAAAAATAAATGAACAGAAGAAATTTTTTCCGTGTTACATCACTTGCTGCTGCAGCACTTTCAATCGGAAGCCTTGGAAATCCGGAAAAGCTGTTTGCCTCCTCAAAAAGCAATGCTTCATTTTCACTGGAGCTTATCACTGATAACAGCTCAAAAGCAATAAAGCTTGCAGATGAATTTTTGAAAGGAATAGATACGGGAAACGGAAACATAAAATTCTCAGAGTATTCACTGGATATTACTGAAAGCGGAGATATTGTTTATTTATCTGAAGGTAAACTTATAAATTATAAGTCTGGCAGCAATGATATTTCCCTTTCATTGAAAGAAATAGCAACTGAGCTTGGTTTACCCAAAATCATCAAAAACCCCGTAAGATTAAAATTTTCAGATGATAACTCCGGTTCAGAAGCCAATAATTTTCTGGTTTTTCATAAACAGAAAATGATCCGTAAAATAAATTCTTCTGAAACCAATTTCAACCTTACAGTAAATGGTTCAAAAGGTGAGCTGACCATAAATATAAACTCAGGTAAAGCCAGGGTTGTACGTGCCGCATGTACACATAAAAACTGTGTGAATTCCGGAAGTATTTCGCTGGCAAACGAAAGTATTGTATGCATACCAAACGAAATACACATCATTGCTGAATAAGCCCCGATCATTTTCATCAGTTATAACTGCTTCTTTTTCGATAGCAACGCTGGCTATTGCTGCCCTCATTTTATTCTCATCTCAATGTATTTATACACAGGATAACAAGCTTTATGAATTCAGCGCGACAAAATACCTTATGGGCACTGAGTTTCAGGTAACTGCAGTTCATACATCAATTGATGAAATGAAGAAAGCTATTTACTATTCGCTTCGGGAAGTTGAGCGAATACAGGGTATTATGAGCATGCAAATAGATACAAGCGAGGTTTACAGGATCAATTCCAATGCAGGTATTGCACCGGTTAAGGTAAGTTATGAAACTTATTCTATTATAGAACGGTCAGTTGAATATTCAAAGAAATACGATGGGGTTTTTGATATTACTATAGGACCTGTCACAGTTTGCTGGGGATTCAACGGAGATAAACCTGTAACAGAAATTCCCACACAAAGTACAATTGACTCATTGCTGGGGCTGGTTGGTTACGAAAAGATCAGGCTGAATCCAATGGATACAACTGTTTATCTTGAACAAAAAGGTATGATGATCGATCTTGGCGGAATTGCAAAAGGATATGCAGTAGATAGGGCCGCTATGATAATGAAAAGCAAAGGTATCAATAATTTTATTGTGAACGGCGGCGGTGATATGTTTGTAAGCGGGTATAAGAATTACAACACATCTCAGAAATGGAGCATTGGGATCAAGCATCCAAGAAAAGAAAATGAAGTAATGGCAGTATTTGAGCTCAGCGATATGGCTGTTGGTACAAGCGGAGATTATGAAAGATTTGCAATAATTAACGGTGTACGATATCATCACATTTTTAATCCTAATACAGGCTGGTCATCCAACACATCCCAAAGTGCAACATCAATTGCATTAACAACCGAAGAAGCTGTGATACTTTCAAAATATTATTTCATAAAAGGTGCAGAAGTTCTTAAAAATGATTTCAATGGAGTGATAATTGACTCAACAGGAAGTATAAAATCATCTTCCGGAATGCAAAGCAATTATAATATTCGGTTCAGTAAATAATTATAATTAAACCCTCATATTAAAATCTTAAAACAATAGTAATATTTTTTCTTCATTTTTCCGTGCCTAAAGACTAATTAATAAGTGATTAAATATTTATATTTATAATAATAAAAATATAAATATATGGAACCACAACACGGACAAATTAATGTAAGCGGAATGCCGCAGCAGGTTTACGGCAGAAAAAAATCAAGATCAGGCTGTTTTATTATTGGTTTATTGATCGTCCTGGTCATAGGAGGAGGTATCACATATGTTATCTACAGTATATATAATAAAGTAAATGATACCGTTGAGAACTTCTCCGATAAATTCAAGGACTTGAAGAATATGGATAGGTTCAACGGGAAAAGAAATGCAGATGACCGGTTTAAAGGTGATTTCATCGATGCAGTTCTCGTTCCGAACACAGGATCTACCCCTATATTATTTATGCTTACTGATGGCTCTAAATCATACATAGAGACCAAAAAACGTCCCGGTTACTACTCAACCGGTGCTGCGTGTATAGACTGTAAGACTATTGTTTACGTTTATGACCCGCAGGCAAATAAAATAATTAATAATACTGAGTATAAATATCCTGATGTTATAACTTCATCTGAAATAGCATTAAAGGATAATAAAGTTTATCAATTTACCAGGGCATACCATGAAACCCAGGCTGGTGTAAATATTTATGATGCGTTAACAGGTGAGCTCATTTCCGAGAACAAAGATTTTATTGCTCAATACCCTGAATTGAGCAGCGGTATCACAGAGCTTAATTACAGAGCTAAAGA
>CAZOAP010000010.1:0-29353 GCA_964577645.1 uncultured Ignavibacteriales bacterium | reverse complement strand
AAATTGAGCGTGTTGCACAGGTATTAAGCCGCAGGAAAAAGAATAACCCCGTACTTATCGGTGAGCCCGGCGTTGGTAAAACAGCAATCGCAGAGGGACTTGCTATAAGGATAGTACAGAAAAAAGTATCACGCGTTCTTCATGATAAGCGCGTTGTTACGCTTGATCTTGCTTCGCTTGTTGCAGGTACAAAGTACCGCGGCCAGTTTGAAGAGCGCATGAAAGCAGTTATGAATGAGCTTGAAAAAGCAAAAGATGTAATTCTCTTTATAGATGAGCTTCACACAATTGTTGGTGCTGGGGGAGCTTCAGGCTCACTGGATGCATCAAACATATTCAAACCAGCACTTGCAAGGGGTGACCTGCAGTGCATTGGTGCAACAACACTTGATGAATACAGGCAGTATATCGAAAAGGACGGGGCTTTAGATCGCCGTTTCCAGAAGATCATAGTGGATCCCACAACAGAGGAAGAGACTATGCAGATACTGAACAACATCAAGCATAAATATGAAGAGCACCACAATGTTAAATATACTGATAAGGCAATTGAATCAGCCGTTAAGCTGAGCTCAAGGTATATAACCGACCGTTACCTGCCGGATAAGGCAATTGACGTGATGGATGAAGCAGGTTCAAGGGTGCATTTAGCAAATATTGTTGTACCTGAAAACATTGTTGCGCTTGAAAATGATATTGCTAATATAAAGACTAAGAAGAACCAGGTTGTAAAAAACCAGAACTTTGAAGAAGCTGCAAGGCTGCGTGATGAAGAAAAACGCCTGCTGAACGAGCTTGAAGAAGCTAAGCTTGACTGGGAAGTTAAATCACAGAGCATTGTGCATGAAGTATCGGAAGAAAGCGTTGCAGATGTTGTATCAATGATGACAAGCATCCCGGTTAACCGTGTTGCACAGTCAGAAAGTGATAAGCTGGTTAAGATGGAAGATGAGCTGAAGAAATATATCATAGGACAGGATGAAGCGATAATAAAGCTTTCAAAAGCTATACGCAGAACAAGAGCAGGGCTTAAAGACCCCAACAGGCCTATCGGTTCATTTATTTTTACCGGACCCACAGGTGTTGGTAAAACAGAAATGGCTAAAGTCCTTGCAAGGTTCCTGTTTGATAGTGAAGAAAACCTGATAAGGATAGATATGAGTGAGTACATGGAGAAATTCAATGTATCACGCCTTGTCGGTGCGCCTCCGGGATATGTTGGATATGAAGAAGGCGGACAGCTTACTGAAAAAGTAAGGCGTAAGCCATACTCAGTTGTTCTGCTTGATGAAATTGAAAAAGCACATCCTGATATTTTCAACATACTGTTACAGGTACTGGATGAAGGTATGTTAACAGACAGCCTTGGCAGAAAAGTTGATTTCAAGAATACCATAATGATAATGACATCAAATATCGGAACAAAAGATATTAAGTCAATCGGCGGTATGGGCTTTGGCGATCCTAACCAGACCGACAAGCATGATAAGATGAAAGTTCAGATTGAAGAATCAGTACGCAGGGTATTCAGTCCTGAGTTCATTAACAGGATAGATGACCTGATAACGTTCAAACAGCTTTCAAAGGAAGATATATTCAAAATTATTGATATATCCACAAGACAGCTGCTTAAGAGAATTCAGTCACTTGGCATTACATTTGAATTTGACGATGCAGCCAAAACGTTCCTTTCTGAAAAAGGATATGACCCCAAATACGGCGCAAGGCCGCTGAGAAGGGCGATACAGAAATATGTTGAAGATCCTGTATCAGAAGAAGTGCTTAAGGGTTCATTCAAAGACGGCTCGCATGTGATGGTATCATACAAAGAAGGGGCAGATGAGCTCATATTTGTGGATATCTCCCAGAGCAAGCTTCCGGAGAAGATAGAACCTGAATCTATTCAGGAAAATTAATTATTTTATTCAAATTATATTTAAAGGCGGTCAATGACCGCCTTTTTTATTACTTGATTTGGAGTGCGCTGACTGTGTCAGTGCATGCATCAACACAGTTGATGAACTCCAAAAAAGAGCTAATTTTTTGCGAGGAACAAAGTGACGAAGCAATCTATTCTTTGAGCTTAAGATTGCTTCCTAAAGGCGTAGCGCTTTTCGCTCGCAAAAATAATGAATAAAAGTATTCTCTCAGAATAAGGTCGCTACTATCTCATCGCATACAGCGTAGCCTTTGCGGGTGAGGTATAGTTTACTATCATCTTTTATTGCGTAGCCATTAGTGATCAAAGTAGTAATAGGGGATTTGTATGCTGATTCAAAATCGATATTGTGCCTGTTCCTGAAGTCACTGAAGTTTACACCAACACTCCTTAGCCCCAGCATGATATGCTCAGTTACAGATGTTTGGCTATCTATAGTTTCAATGAAATCATAAGCCGGTCTGCCTGATTCAATAAGCTCAATATACCTGCCGATATTTTTAATATTTGTCCACCTGTTATTGCCGATGTACGATGATGCGGAAGGACCGAATGCTATGTATTCTTCAAGAGTCCAGTACTTCAGGTTGTGACGGCATTCAAACCCGGGTTTTGCGTAATTGGATATTTCGTATTGCCTGTAGCCTGCATCAGTTAAATACTGCATAGTGAATTCATACATTTCCTGTTCAAGCTCTATATCAGCATTCTGCACCTGCCCTTTATCACGCATGCTGTAGAGCATTGTACCTTTTTCGAAAATAAGAGAGTATGCCGAAATATGCTTTGTATCAAGCTTTACCGCTTCTTCTAGATTGTATTTCCAGCTATCCATTAATTGGTTGGGGAGAGCGAATATCATATCAAGATTAACATTATCAAATCCCGTTTCTTTTGCAGCCAGTATGGATTCCATTGCCTGCTTAGCAGTATGTATCCGCGTTAAAAACTGCAGCTCTTCATCTATAAATGACTGAACTCCAAAGCTTATCCGGTTAATCGGCAGCTTTTTAAATTCTCTTAGCTTATCAATATTAAGTGTGCCGGGATTTGATTCTATTGTTATTTCTGTATCAGGTGATATATTGTAATTATTATACAACACTTTGAATATCTCACTGAACTCGCTGTAATTAAGCAGAGATGGCGTACCACCGCCAAAGAAAATTGAATCGAATTTCCTTCCCGAAAGCTGTTTGGAGTAACTTATAATTTCTTTTTTAATTGCAGCTAAGAATTCAGCTTTTTTTGAGTGATTGGTAATAGAGTAGAAGTCACAATATATACATTTAGTATCACAAAAGGGGATATGTAGGTAGATTCCTGCCATTATTCATTTAATTTTGCGTTACCAAGCCGGAGCTTGGTAACGAGATAAAAATCATTCCCAATCCGGAGCTTCGGTTATGAGAGTGACATTTCCTATTTTATTGATTTCCCGATCCTGTTCCAGCGTATTGAGCCGACAAGCCTGCCGAAATCACCGAAAGGAATTTCTGAATTCCATGAGAAGTAAGTGAACCATGCCTTGCCTACAACAGCCTCGCGTTTTACAAAACCCCAGAAACGGCTATCAAGCGAATTGTTGCGGTTATCACCCATCATAAAGTAATAGTTATGCTCAACAGTATAATCAGTTTTTTCATTTCCGTCAATATATATCTTACCGTCACCCTTCATTTCGATCTTATGTCCTTCTCGTTTAATGAAGGTATCCCACTCAATGTAATTATCTTTAGTCAGATTTACCACATCGCCTTTTTTTGGTATTACCAGTGGACCGTAATTATCTTCATTCCATGGTTTGCCTTTTGGGAATATCATTGGGTTAACAACGTTTTTGGGTGTTGGTTTTGGTCCCAATATACCAGCCTCCGGCCACGGGAATTTTTCACCGTTTATATAAAGTACCTGGTTAATTACCTCGATCTTATCACCGGGCTCACCCACGCAGCGTTTTAAATACTGAACATTTGATGATGGTACAACTTCTTCGCGGTTACCCGGGAACTCAAAATTCACAATATCACCGCGTCTTGGGTCACGTATTGCAGGAAGCTGAATGTACGGTAATTTAATTTCTGTAAAAGGAATATTCCTGGGTGTTGAGCCGCCATATAAAAACTGGTTGAAGAACATTTTATCACCAATTAAAATGGTGTTAAGCATAGAGCCTGTGGGTGTACTGTAACCCTGAATGAAAAATGACTGGATAAACAATACTACTATAAGAGTTAATAATAATGAGCCAAAGCTTTTAGCTTTTTCTGCAAATGAGTTTGTTGGTTTCTTTTTCGGAACCGGTTTTTTGCCTAATGTACTTGCCATATAATTTTATTCTGAATACTTATCTTAATAATGCTTCTGTTTATTAGATAATCTGATATTAAAAATATTACACTTTAAAAATATTTGTTACTATTACAGCTTAATGTATAACTTTAGCTATTCTGTTCCACCTGATTGATTCAAACAGCCTGCCGAACTCTCCAAACGGAATTTCAGGGTTCCATGACCAGTAGATGATCATCGCTTCACCAATAATATTCTCCTCAGGCATAAATCCCCAGAAACGGCTATCAGAGCTGTTATTCCTGTTATCACCCATCATAAAATAGTAATTCTTTTCAACTTTATAACCTGAATTTTCCTTCTCATCTATAAATATCTTATTATCTGCTGTAAGCCTTATTGAGTGTCCCTCACGCTGAACAAAGACCTTCCATTCGTCCATGTTATCAGGTGTTATTTTGATGATATCACCTGTTTTTGGTACAATAATAGGGCCGTAATTATCATCATTCCACTGCCTGCCTTTGGGGAAAATATTTGAGTACGTGCCCTGTGATACATTCTTTTCAAAATTAGCATCCGGCGGGTTAGGGAAGACCTGGGAATTAACAAATAAAACTTTATTTACAATTTGTATAGTATCACCCGGCTCACCAATCAGCCTTTTGATATAATTTGTAACCTCCCTGGACTGGAATTCATTTGCATTCCCCGGGAAATCGAATACTACAACATCACCGCGTTTTGGGTGTGCAAGAGCCGGCAATCTGAAAAAGGGGACACGTATTTCTGTAAATGGTATGTTCCTTGGCGTTGTAGCGCCGTATATAAATTTATTTACCAGCAGGAAATCACCCACAAGTAAAGTATTTTCCATAGAACCTGTCGGTATGCGGTATGCTTCAACAAATATAATTTTTAAGATCAGTGCAACAAGCCCCGCAAATAGCAGTGCATCAAAATACTCTTTGAACTTTGAATTCTTTTTAGGGGTGTGAGTAATGTGAACTACTGTATCAGTTGGTTCAGGTATAGTATTTTTTACTTCAGGAGTTAATTCTTTATTATCAGTTTTATCATTCCCATTGGTCTCAACTATTTCAGCAGGCTTATCTTTAATTTCTTCTGGCTTATTGTTATCTGTCATTAACCGGTCTTTTACTGAATATTATTCATCAATGGAAAGTACTGCTAGGAATGCTTCCTGCGGCAGCTGGACCGAGCCTACCTGCTTCATTCTCTTCTTACCTTCTTTTTGTTTTTCAAGCAGCTTGCGTTTACGTGAAATATCTCCGCCGTAGCATTTTGCGATAACATTTTTGCGCAGTGCTTTAACTGTCTCACGTGAAATTATCTTTGCACCAATTGCACCCTGTATTACTATTTCAAACATCTGCCTGGGGATAAGCTGCTTCAGCTTGGTGCAGAGCTTCCTGCCGTACTCAAATGATTTTGAACGGTGAACAATTGATGAGAGCGCGTCAACCGGTTCATTATTCAGTAATATATCAAGCTTAACAAGATCTGATTTGCGGTAATCTATGAATTCATAATCAAGCGAGGCATATCCTTTTGAAATTGATTTCATCTTATCGTGGAAATCGAAAATAATTTCACTCAGCGGGAATTCAAAAATAAGATCAACCTTTGTTTCAGATAAATAGTTTGTTGAAATGAATATTCCGCGCCTGTCATTGGCAAGCTTCATAATGTTGCCCATATAGTCAGTGGGTGTAATTATTTGAGCTTTAATATACGGTTCAGTGATATAATCAATATTGCCAAGCGGCGGCATTTGTGAAGGATTATCAACAAGTACCATTTTGCCGTCTGTTCGGTGTACCTGGTATTCAACGTTAGGTACGGTGGTAATAATAGTCTGGTTGTATTCCCTGTCAAGCCTTTCCTGGGTGATCTCCATGTGCAGGAGTCCAAGGAATCCGCACCTGAAACCGAAACCTAAAGCAGATGATGTTTCCGGCTCAAAAATAAGTGAAGCATCATTTGTTTTAAGCTTTATTAAAGATTCGCGCAGGTCTTCAAAATCGTCACTTGAAGCAGGGTAGATACCTGAAAATACCATTGGCTTTATTTTTTTGTATCCGCCCAGCGGTTCTTCTGCAGGCCTTGCAACATTAATTATTGTATCGCCAACTAAAAGCTCAGCTGCGGTCTTGATGCCAGTTACCATGTATCCAACATCACCGGAGCGCAGCACATCTTTAACAACCCTGTTCATTCTTAAAATACCAACTTCTTCAGCGTCACTGGGAATTTCAGTTTCAAAGAATCTTACTTTATCGCCTTTTCTTAATTCACCATCTACAACCCTCAGGTAAACAATAATGCCGCGGTAAGCATCAAAGGTGGAATCAAACACAAGTGCTCTCAATGGAGCATCTTCTTTAATTACCGGTGCGGGAATTTTGTTTACAATTGCTTCCAGAATATCTTCTGTACCTATATTAGCTTTAGCGCTTGCAAGTATAATATCACTTTCATCACAGCCAATCATTTCTATGATCTGTTTTTTTACTCCTGCAACATTTGCACTGGGCAGATCAACCTTGTTGATAACCGGGATTATCGTTAAGTTAGCATCAATAGCCAGGTATAGATTGCTGACCGTTTGTGCTTCTATTCCCTGAGATGCATCAACAACCAGCAGTGCTCCTTCACATGCAGCAAGTGAGCGTGATACTTCATAGGAAAAATCCACGTGACCCGGTGTATCAATCAGGTTCAGTGTGTATAATTCATTATCTTTGGCTTTATACTGCAGCTGGATAGCATGCAGCTTTATGGTTATTCCGCGTTCCTGTTCAAGATCCATATCATCTAAGACTTGTTTTATCATATCGCGGTGTGCAATTGTATGGGTTTCTTCAAGCAAACGGTCTGCAAGGGTTGATTTACCGTGATCAATATGCGCAATAATGCAGAAATTTCTTATTTTTGAGCTCATCCTGGCTGTATAGTGCTTCTAGTGTATCTTAATTATGTTAATGTTAAATATATAGATTTAATTCCCTAATAACTAATAAATCTTAAAGCATTGTAAAAATCCTGTAATTGAAATAAGTGCAGTATTAAAAATAAAAATAAGTAGCAATTTATTCAGAAGCAAAATACCTCCGTTTAAACCGCTACTTAAAGAATTTTAAAAAATCGTTCCTTCTCTTCTAAAATCTGTACAGACTATGATGCAGGTGCTGAATTCTTTCTATCCTGCCTTATGGTCTGAATATCATTTCTCATTTCCTGGCATTTTTTTCTTACTTCATTCAAAGCTTTTCTTAACCTGGTACCTGCAGAGTTCTGTCCTTTTGCATAAAACTTTTCAAGATCTTTGCCCATATCATCCAGCATTGCTTTGATTTCGTTGATTTTTTCCATTTGTTTTCTCCTTTTTGATTGAAAAAAGTTATTTAATGGTACTGCTATTTTACAAGAAGCTCGCTTGTTGTCTGGACATACGGAATATCAAGTATTGTTTTGATACCCCATAATGTGAATGCCAAACCAAAAATTATCAGTAAGCTCATTATTGTTATAGTCTGCCACTGTTTAAGCTTGTAATCCCTGAAAATTCCCCATACACCGTTTAAACCGTGATACATGCCAAGAACAATGAATGTAAGATCAAGGACCCTGTACCAGTTGCTTTGCATCCTTGCAAGAACAGCATCGTATGTATGTCCGGATTCAGGTGTGTAATGCATTAATATATAATGTCCTATCATAACAACAACAAGTATTAAGCCTGTTACACGCTGGAAAACCCAGCTGAATGAACCTGAACTCCGTGAATTTTGATGTTTATACAACTTTTTTGCTTATCTGAATAATTTATTAATTTCGTGCGAAAACATTACGTAGCCCATTGCAAAGAACATAACCACACCAATAACAATTGAATATCTGTATAGTGCCTTATGGTATTTTGCACCGTCTGCCCAATCTACCAGTACTATTCTCACACCGTTTAGCGAGTGAAATAAAACAAATGCGAATAAGAACCACTCCAAAGCCATAAAAAACGGAGTAGTATAATGTGAAATAAATTCATTAAATGCCTGTCTGCCCTGTGAAAGTGGAGAAAGGGAAAATATGTGCATAAAAAGATAAGCTATTAATGCTATTCCTGTTATGCGGTGCAAGATCCACGCCCAGCTTCCGGAATCTTTCCTGTAATTTAAGTTGGTTTTTACCCAACTTTTCTGGTCAAATTTTTTGAATTCTGACATTTCTATACAAAAGTAGTTAAAAATGTACGAAAATGCAATATCTCAAAAAAAATATTTGTTTTTTTAAAGATTTTAAATGATAGGGTAAAATGAGAAGATTTTATGCAATTTTAAGGTATCTTCTTATCGAAATAGCACTTCCGAAAGTTCCAAGCAATGAACCGAATACAACAAGTAATATCAGGAACTTAGTATCAATGATTGAAAAATTAAAATCGTTGTTGGTATATGTTGCATAAAAATATCCCAAAAACAGCTCTAATGCCAATACAGCTAAAAGACTTCCTGCAAATCCCTGGAAAAATCCTTCCATTATAAATGGTGTACGGATTGTTTCTTTTGTAGCACCAATAAGCTTCATAATTTCAATGGTATCTTTTTTAGCCACTATCATCAGCCTGATAGTATTGCCAATAAGGAATATAGACGAAAATGTAATTATTACAAGTAAGCTTAAATTCAGGAAAACTAACGATTGTGAATTCCGTTCAATTATTTCAAGATTTTTCTGAGCATAAACAATATCGTTAATTTCGCTGTTTTTCTGCAGCTCAGTTTTTATCTTCTCTATCCGGTCAATTGTTTTATATTCATCATAAAGTGTTATTTTCAGCGAGGGTGGCAGGGGATTATAGTCAAATACATCAAGTATATCCTGCCCGAACTCCTGTGCAAATATCTTTGCAGCTTCTTCTTTTGAAATATAATTTACTGCTTTAACCCCGCCAATTGTTTTTATTGAGTTTGTAAGCTTTGTTATATCTGCAGGCTGAACGCTATCTATTAAATATGCGTCAATTTCAACCTTATCCCTTATCATCTTTAATAATTTTACAGAATTTATGGAAATTGTAATATATATCCCAAGCAGAAGCACTGCAAGCGCTATTACAATTATTGAGCTGAAAACAGCTGATTTAGCCGTCTTCAGGTAACGCATGAATTCTTTAAAGTAATAAGATGGATTCAAATCAATTTACAATTAACAATGTATGATGTGCAATAATAATGGTTATGGTAATAAAATATTAGTCAAATTAATGGTTTGTTGTGATTATAAGTTTATTTGGTAAGACTGCTACAGAATGGAAATTTTTAATAAATATTCAGCTAAAAACATGTGACTTTAGCGTAATAAATATTATATAATTAAAATCGGTAAATGTGCGACCCCTCTGGGGTCGGGTAAATTTTTGTGTGTTTAACTATAAATGTGTGACGCCTCTGGCATCAAGTTGTTGTGAGATTAAAAGCTATAAATCTATGACGGCTCAGGCTTCAAGTTGTTGTGAGATTAAAAGCTATAAATCTATGACGGCTCTGGCGTCAAGTTGTTGTGATATTAAAAGCTATAAATCTATGACGGCTCTGGCGTCAAGTTGTTGTGATATTAAAAGCTATAAATGTTTGACGCCTTTGGTGTCAAGGTAAATATGTTAAGTAATGTAATGATGTTTATCTACTTTGGATTATAACCGTATATATTTTTAATATTACGAATTAGAATAATTAGTTGAATGTTGCCGTAGGCATCACACGTTTATAATTTCAAAATTAAACAAAATTACGACCCCATAGGGGTCGCACGTGTTAATATTATTTATTCTTCAACCCATTCAAATAAATATTTCTCGTCGTATTCAATTTCGTATTTATTCAATAATTCCAAATATTCTTCCTTAAATGTTCTCTTCCTGTGATGTTCCTTTTGATTTATAATATAGTTTATAACTTTATCCAATTGAGAGTGGCTTACGGAAAATGCTCCAAAGCCGGTCTGCCAATTGAAGTTGAATTTTGTGAGATTGTTATCTTTGATGTATTGATTTGATGATTTTTTAATTTCACGAATTAAATCAGATAAATTGCAATCAGGCTTCATGCCGATCAATAAATGGATATGATCAGGCATACCGTTAATTCTCAGCATTTTCTGGTTTAATTTCTGAACAGTACCTGAGATATACTTATAAAGTTTATTTTCCCAAGCCTGGTTTATAAGCGCATTCCTGTTTTTAACTGCGAAAACTACATGAATATAGATTTGTGTAAACGTGTTAGGCATGGTAATGCATTAAATGTGCGACCCCGCTGGGGTCGGTTTAATAATTGTATGAACGGCTATAAATGTGTGACGCCTACGGCGTCATTTATATTTTAAATGAAATTTGTTTTATTTTAACAGATTCAATTCTCGGGCAAAATTCTGAAATGCAAAGGTATTCCAATAATTTTTCTGTT
Source organism: uncultured Ignavibacteriales bacterium (assembly GCA_964577645.1). Classification (GTDB taxonomy): domain Bacteria; phylum Bacteroidota; class Ignavibacteria; order Tepidaquicellales; family OLB5; genus OLB5. Next base: position 18,634 of record CAZOAP010000010.1, on the reverse strand, counting down.
ATATTTATCTAGTAAAAAGTGATCAAAATACTTAATCGTATAATATCCAGCAGGCAAATTTACCAGGAAGTTTACATTGTAAGTATAATATGCTTCATAAGTAGTGTATTGACAATTTAAATTTGTCTTAATTAGTCTGATCTCATTAGATTTTATCGAATCATTATTACGAAAGACCATATCAATAAAACCAGAACGTGAGACATAATACCATAAATTTCTGTATTCAAGACCATTTGAATCGGTTAGTATAATCCCAAAAAGCAATTCACGTTCATTGTAAAATAATGGTTTCGAAATATCATTAAATTGCTCAAATTTGATATTTAAAATTATTTCTTCTCCTTGAATAAATTCATTTTTATCCAAAGAGAATTCTAAACTGTACGTATCTACAGTATCCGATAAAATATTTGAAGATATTAGTAATGCGATAAAAAAATATGGTAAAAATTTAAATAGAGACATAAATTTACACACTAAGAAATATTAAAAATGAAAATACCGGAAATTCATAAAATCTCACTTTATTTCTTCTTCACAACTTCGCCCCAGCCAAGGTGGTTTACATGTTTCAAAATTATCCATCCGGCTATTGTGCCAAGTGCAAGGAATATAAATCCTGCTACATAATTACCAAGAATAATTTTGCCAATACCAAACAGGTACATATATACCAAAACTATACCAAGCGCCCAATCGATAAATAAAACTGCATAACCTCTATCGGCTTTAATTTCGGGGAACTTTGCTGCAAACGTACGCCAGCCTATTCCGCCGGGATGTACACGCTTGTAAAATACCGCAAGCTTATCATCATCAACTGGTTTTGTTATGAATACAGTTACTAACCATGCAAGAGTTGTTACAGGCACAATTATAAATAATGTTTCAGGGAACTTAACACCGAAATTACCAAAATGAAGAATTGCATAAACTACAAACGGAGTTACAGTAGCAACAATTTCTGAAATTGCATTGATGCGCCACCAGTACCACCTGATTATCAATATTAAACCCAGGCCCGCACCGCACTCAATAACAAATGCCCATACACCTGATATAGTTGACATGAACATTGTAACAACTACTGAAAGCACCATGAAAAATATAGTGGCTATCCTTGAAACTGTAACGTAACTTTTTTCTGATTTTCCGGGGGAGATAAATCGTTTGTAGAAATCATTGATAAAATACGATGTGCCCCAGTTAAGATGAGTGGCTATTGTTGACATATATGCAGCAAAGAAGGCTGCAAGAAGCAGGCCTTTTAAACCAACAGGCAGGAACTGGTTCATAGCTTTTACATATCCAAGACCTTTATCAGCCATAGAAAGCTCAGGATAAAGGATGATTGCAGAGAGACCGACTAAGATCCATGGCCATGGGCGAATACAATAGTGGGCTACTTGAAAGAATAACGTTGCAAGTAGTGAGTTTTTCTCGTCTTTGGCGGACATCATTCTTTGCGCAATATAACCACCGCCACCCGGTTCAGCGCCTGGATACCAGCTAGCCCACCATTGAATACCTATAAAAGCCAGGAACGTAGATACTGTCATCATTAAAATGCCGCCAGTACCTGTAGAAGTTCCCGTTTCACCGCCAATTTGAGGAGTAAATCTTAAAGCCCAGTCAGGCAGTTTTTCCTGCAAACCGCTTATGCCGCCTATCTGTGGTGAATTAACAACAATTATTGCAAGTATTATACAACCTGCCATTGCAAGTACAAACTGGAATGCATCTGTTACTGTAACACCCCATAAGCCTGAAATAGCGGAATAAATTGCAGTGATGAACATTCCCGCTGCAAGGAAATATATTACATTACCGTTATTAACATATTCAGGGAACATACCAAGTAATATTTTACCCATTGCCAGGTTTACCCAGCCCATAATTATGCAGTTCATGAAAATTCCCAGGTATATTGCTTTGAATCCGCGTAGGAATGAAGCAGATTTACCCGAATATCTAAGCTCTATGAATTCAACGTCTGTTAAAATTCCCGCTCTGCGCCAAAGCTTAGCAAAGAAAAATACTGTGAGCATACCGCCAATTAACATGTTCCACCACAGCCAGTTGCCTGCAATACCGTTCTGTCCCACAAGCTCTGCTACTGCAAGCGGTGTATCAGCAGCAAAAGTTGTAGCCACCATACTTAAGCCCGCAAGCCACCATGGCAGCTGTCTTCCTGAGAGGAAAAAGTCTTCTGTGTTGCCGCTGGCTTTTTTATAGTAATATAGGCCTATTGCAAGGCTGATGATGAAGTATAACGCAATTATGATCCAGTCAATTAAATGCATATGCCCCCGCAAAAATTATAGTCACCCTGAACTTGTTTCAGGGTCTAATGCTATTTTAAAAGATGCTGAAACAAGTTCAGCATGACATAGTGTAAAAAACATAACAAAAATAACGTAAATTGACTATAATTGCAATTTTTAAAGCTATGTAATTATTTAAATAATAATTTGAGAAATTATTAATTATATTTGAGTAAACCTAAAAAGGTAAAAACCTAAATCAGGAGTTAACCTATGAAAGCCTTGATACTCTTTTTAATTATTTACCCTGCTATAATATTATCTCAAAATTCAGATTGGACATACAAAAATCCATTTCCGCAAACAGATTTCTTCGGAGTAAAATTTTTTGACCAGAATACCGGTTATGTAATCGGCAAAGGGGGAATGTTTCTTAAGAATGTTTCCGGTTCAAATAACTGGATAAATATTCCCACCTTCACAACAAGGGACCTGTATGCGATGTACTTTTTTGATGTTAATACGGGATATATTGCAGGAGATGCAGGACTGATTTTATATACATCAAATGGCGGAACAAACTGGACCTCGGTTGCAACAAGTAATAATTATGCGTTCAGATCAATTACATTTATAAATCAAAATACAGGCTTCCTTGCAGGAGATCACGGGGAATTATATAAAACTACCAGCGGAATAACCGGATGGCAGCCATCGCTTGTAACTACAATAAACCTCAGGACCGTATATTTTTATGATTCTCTTTCCGGGTATGTCTGCGGTGATAGCGGCAAATTCCTGAAGACAACAAACTGCGGTGAAAACTGGAGCGTGCAAACAATCGGGACTGAAAATCTGCTTGGTATATCTTTTATAAATTCTCTAACAGGATATTTGACTGCGCGCCTTGGCTCAATGAAAACGACCGATGGAGGCAATACATGGAACAGTTACCTGGTTGGTAACCAGGGAGAAGAAAATTTTGTAAAATTTGCAAATTCAAATACCGGTTATGTTTATGGTAAGAACGGCCCAATATCCAGAACAACAAACGCAGGCTTAAACTGGTTTGCCTGGTGTTCCTCTCAGCTTTTCTTCGGAAACAGGTATAATGATATCAGTATAGTTGATTCAGTCACCGCCTATGTTTGCGGCGCTGATGGATGGATCTTAAGATGTAACGGTCAGCAGCCTAATCCGTATGCAACACATATTGGAGGGTCAGTATCACCATTAAGCAGAATAGCTTTTACCAGCGCTTTAACAGGAGCTATGATGGGGAACAGCTCTTTGTTATATACTACTACAAATGGCGGAGATAAATGGAATATCTCATTTTGCGGAAGCAATAGCTGGTTTGAAGGTTCAAGTTCTCTGGTTGGGTTGTGGCTTTTTTCACCAACAAGCTGGTACAGGAAAACTTACTTGCCCGGGATCGGTGGATTTTCCAGTACAGGAATTCAGCAGTCAACTAATGGAGGAGTTTCATGGGATGGAAATAGAGCATATAGCACAATATCACTGGGAATTGCAAATATAGATGTTTTTGAAACCGGGGGTATTACTTATCTAACTTCATATTCAAACGTATTGAAAAACTCAGGTTCCGGCTGGAATACAATATATACAGGTTCAACGACAGGCAATATTTATTTTGCAGATGCTAATACCGGGTTTGTTGCAATAAGCCCCAGCGGAGTAAAAGAGATATTGTATACATCTAACGGCGGATCGAACTGGACTAATTATTCTACAGGTTCAACAAAGTACATTGAATCGGTGTACTTAAGATCTTCAGGTCTTGGGTTTGTTGGATGTGATTCAGCATTGCTGCTTAGAACAACAAATTTTGGAATGAACTGGTCTCAGATACCTGTACCTAATAATCTTCATGTTCAAAATATCGGGTTTGTAAATGAAAGCGCGGGCTGGTTTTTAGGTACTGATCATTCAACATATGGGATTGGCAGGCTTTTTGTAAGCAATAACGGCGGTGTTTCATTTCAACAAATGCAATCACTTGAGAATTTTAATGTAAAAGGATATTCATTTATTGATGCTCAAAATGGTTACGTGTGCGGAGATTCAGGCCGTGTTTTAAAAACAACGAATGGCGGTTTAACTTTCATATCCCAAAACGGAGGATTACCTCCGGATAAATATTCTTTATCACAAAATTTTCCAAATCCTTTCAACCCTGTAACTGATATTAAATTCAATATTCCAATATCAGGATTTGTGAAAATAATGATATATGATCAGCTTGGCAGAGAGATTGCAATGCTCGTAAACCAGCAAATGCAGCCCGGTAGCTATAGCGTTGATTGGGATGCATCAAATTATCCAAGCGGTGTGTATTTTTATAAGCTGGAAACAGGGGATTATACAGAAACAAAAAGGATGGTGTTAGTAAAATGAGAACAAAATATATCTTAATATTAATCCTGTTTTTAAATTCATTTTTATACTCACAGCAATCAGGCTGGATTTGGCAAAACCCTAGACCGCAAGGGAATGTCATAAATTCAATTTATTTTATTAATAACAATACAGGTTTTTTAACCGGTTTTGCCGGTGTTGTTTTAAAAACAAATAATAGCGGTTTAAACTGGACGTTTCTTTCAGCTCCAACATACAGAAATAATTATTCCGTTCAATTTTGCGATGAAAATACTGGAATTATAGCAGGTAAAGGGATCATAAAAACTACTGATGGCGGCATAACCTGGCAGCAAAAGCTTAACACTGATTTCTATTTTAATTCATTAAGTTTTATTAATTCAGAGACCGGTTACTTGACGGGATATACTGGTTCTATTGGGGTTATATATAAAACCACAGACGGAGGAAACAATTTCCAAATTTATAATATTACCAAGATGCTCAACTGTATTCAAATGATAAATGAGAATACAGGATATTGTTCGGGTCAAAATACAATTTATAAAACTACAAACAGCGGCGAAACATGGTTTTCTTTAGGAGCTTTTAATACAGCTAATGGAAATTCAATGAATTTTATTAATGTAAACACCGGATTTACTTGCTGTGTTAACGGAAATATTTGCAAAACAACAAATGCAGGTGTTAATTGGAATATAATGTATTCCGGTTCATCAAGTATAAATGGTCTTTATTTTCAGGATTTAAATACCGGATTTGCAGTCTGCAATTCCGGAATAATTTTAAAAACTTCAAATTGTGGAAATATTTGGGAAACAGCATTCACCGGGTCAGCAGTTAATTTAGCTTCAATAAGATATATAGGAAATAAATCTTATATAGCAGCCGGGGAAAATGGAATAATTTACAAGACTTCTAACGACGGTCAAAATTGGTTTAATTTAAGTACATCTGTTTCAGTTAATGAAATTAATAGCGGAAATTTTATAAACCAAAATACAGGATACTTTTTTGCTCAGGGTGAAATAATTAAAACAACTAATCAGGGGTTAAATTGGTCCAGCACTCAAATCGATTCTGTAAACGGAATGTCAGGAGGATATGTTGATAGTTCAGGAAATATTTATCTGTACGGATACAATTTTGTCAAACGGTCAACAAATGCGGGTTTAAGTTTTAGTAATATTTTCGGAATTACCAATAATCAGATATATTGTGCTTATTTTATAAATTCGTCAACAGGATATATTGGGTCAAGTAATAATAAGATATTTAAAACAACTGATAGCGGTATAACCTGGAAGGTAAGGTACCCATCTCCAAACAACGGATATTTTATTAAAGATATGCTTTTTGTCAATGATTCGATTGGTTATGCATGTGGTTCTAATAGCTGGGTAAGCAGAACAACTAATGCCGGAAAGATTTGGATGTCAGATTATTTAGGATATCCTTATCAAAATAATGATATTTATTTTATCAATAATTCGACTGGTTTTATAACTTCAACATCTTATATTCATAAAACAACAAATTCTGGCATAAACTGGATTAGGTATGATCTACCCTTCGTTGGTGAATTATATTCGATTAATTTTACAAATTCAAATGTAGGATATGTTTGTGGAAATCTTGGAAGGATATACAAAACATCCAATGGAGGCATCAACTGGAATGAACTGGTCTCAAATAGTTCGCAATATTTATATGTAGTCCGATTTTTAAACAGTCAAACTGGATTTGTTTTTGGAAGAAACGGTACAATTATGAAAACTACTGATGCAGGTGGTCAAATTACAGGTAAAGAAAGCGAAATTCAAAACATACCTTTAAGAAGTAAACTTTCTCAAAACTATCCAAATCCATTCAATCCTGTAACAAATATTAAATTCAGCATTCCAATATCAGGATTTGTGAAAATAATGGTGTATGATATGCTTGGCAGAGAAATTACTAAACTTGTAAATCAGCAAATGCAGGCGGGTAACTATTCAGTAGATTGGGACGCACCAAACTATCCGAGCGGGGTGTATTTTTATAAACTTGAAACTGATGGTTTTACTGAATCAAAGAAAATGGTGCTGACTAAATGAAAAAATATTTCCTGCTATTATTGGTTGTATTGAATTTTCAATTCATTTATGCACAATCGGGTTGGTTCTGGCAGAGTCCCAAATATACATCTATCATATTGAATGATGTTTATATAATTGATCAAAGTAATGCAGTAATAGTAGGAGATATGGGAACATTAATGAAGACTTCAGATTCGGGAGAAAGTTGGAGTAATTCAATCAATAAGAGTGGAATTACTGGCTTAACACCTGAAAGATTATATGCTTCATGTTTTATAAACATTAACACAGGTTGGGTAGTTGGTAATAACGGTGTGGAACCAAATTTGAGAATTTTTAAAACAACAAATTCCGGAAGCAACTGGATTAGGCAGGGATTAGAAGTAAATCAATATTGGCTTTTATTGGATGTATTCTTTGTTAATGAAAATACTGGATGGGCTTGCGGGCAGAGTTTCATAATCAGAACAACAAATGGAGGAATTAACTGGATTCCTTATGATATACCTAATCATGTTTTTAATGCAATTTATTTTACAAATGTAAACACAGGTTGGGCTATTTCCGGTTCAGATATTTATAAAACTACAGATTCAGGAATAAATTGGTCTATAAATAATAGTATTCCAACTTTCGGTTTTAATTCGATATATTTTCTAAATGATAATACCGGTTTTTTGGCAGGCGGAACATATAATACCGCCCTAATACTAAAGACGACTAATGGGGGAACAAGCTGGAACGCTAAATTATATGATTATCAGGTTGGTCTCCGTTCTATTACATTCGTTAATCAGAATTTTGGGTGGGCTGTCGGTGGTGGTTACAGTGGCCAATCAAATTTAATTGTAAGAACTACAAACGGAGGTGAGAGTTGGCTGTATTCAGGCAACGATTCCACTGAGTTTTTGTCATCCGTAGGTTTTTTTGATCAAAACAATGGTATAACGGTTGGTTACTGGGGGAAAATGGTGCGAACTACAAACGGAGGAAATAATTGGTATTCTCAAAATAACAGATTAACAAACAAAAATATAAACCAAATTACTCAATCAAATGATAATTCACTCTGGTTAGCTTGTAACTCAGGATTTATAATGAACTCCACCAATTTTGGTATTAGCTGGAACTCAGTTGAAAAACCATCCACCGAAGATCTCTCATTAATTAATTTTTTTGATAATAATACTGGTTATGTACTAAATAATTACAATATTTATAAAACTACAAATGCAGGACAAATCTGGAATAATTTTACTTTCAATGGTAGATCATTAACTGCAATGGATTTCTTTAATGAGAGTACAGGGTGGGTAGGTGCATACAGGGGTATAAATAATATAAGATATAGTACTGTTTTAAAAACTACAACCGGAGGCAGCAATTGGGATTCTGTCTCGTTGCAGCCGGCAACAAGTATTGATAATATTAAATTCTATGATTCACAAACAGGTTGGTTAACAGGCATTTATCAAAGTAAAAGTTTTATAAGCAAAACTACTGATGGAGGAGCATCATGGAATCTTCAGTATACTTCTAATAATAACAAGATACTTAAACTAATATACATATTAGATGAGAACCATTTATGGATAGCTGCTGATAATGAAAATCTTTTGAGAACTACAAACGGCGGATTAAATTGGCAGGTCCTGTCTTTTGGATATCCGAATAGCAGAAGCGTTTCTTCGTTGCATTTCATTGATTTGAACATTGGATGGGCAATTGTCAATTATCCATCAGCACAAATTATTAAAACCAGTAACGGAGGTAATACATGGACTTCACTTTTTGATGATGGAATAGATCATTTATCGTCACTTTTTTTTATGAATAGTATGACTGGTTGGGCTACAGGTTCAGATGGTATCATTATTAAAACCACAAATGGCGGTGAAGTATTTACGGAAATAAATAGTTTAAGCGCTGAGATTGCAAATATTTATTCTCTCTCACAAAACTATCCAAATCCGTTTAATCCAGTAACGAATATTAAATTCAATATTCCCATAGGGAACGGTCGTGACCGTTCCGTTAAATTGATAATATATGACCTGCTTGGCAAAGAGATAGCTACATTAATTAATCAGCAAATGCAGTCGGGGAGTTACAGCGTTGATTGGGATGCATCAAACTATCCAAGTGGTGTGTATTTTTATAAACTTGAAACAGAAAATTACACAGAATCAAAGAAAATGGTGCTGGTGAAATAGTATGAAGAAATCTCTTTTAATTTTATTGTTATACATATCGGGATGTCAAACATATTATATTAATGATAATTATTTAAATGGTGAGTGGACTGATTATAAACGTAATCCTAATGTGTTAAATTTGGGCGGAAATGAGATCACAATTGGATTCGATTCTGACAATTTTTATTATTGGAATAAGCGTTGGTCTGACTTCTGGGAAGGAGTTACATGTCCTACTTATAGCGGTGATGAATTTGCATCAGGTAAGTATGTTATTAAAAATGATTACATATACCTAAATGGATACTGGAAGTCTGACGGGACATATCAGAACATTAAAAATACCGGCTGTTATAATAATGGAAGTTTTAAAATATTTTATCGTTACAATATTATCGATCACAAGTCTATAGAGTTTATTTTACAGGATTCATCATATCTCAAAAAGTATCCTACCGGAATTAAACCAAAATTTACTCTATATAAAAAATAAAAGCCCGTAACTACGGGCCTTTATGTAAAATCTTATTTTATTCCTTTTACTTAGAAAAAGCCACAAAAACTGAATCACTGCCGTTACACTCAACTTTTTGTTTTGTAACATATACAATTGATTTCGGGTCTATGTAATCAGGGTCCTGGTAATCGACTTTGACCTTTATCCTTTTACCTGCATCATTTGCAAGATTGATGGTATATGTTTTGCTTTTTCCTACAAGCAGGTTGCCTGAAGGGAAACCGTCAATTGTGAGATTAATTTCAAAGAGTGAATTATTGGAAACATAAATATAGGCTTCACAGTTTGATTTATCTGCATTTGAATCAGTCGGCGAAAAGCTTATATAGAAAAACGATATTAATATAAAAATTGAAAATAATTTAGCTGTATTTTTCATAATATTGATCCTTTCATTATACAAATTTACACAACATTTCATCAATTTAAAATCGTATTTTAATGGTAAAAATTATTACTTACTGAACACCCAATAAATTTAGTCCTCGGTATGTAATAAATGCCAGTACATAAGCCATTACAGTATAGAGTCCTATCTGCATTAATGGTATTTTCCATGAGCCTGTTTCTTTGCGTGCAACGGCAACTGTTGAAAGACACTGCATTGCGAACATGAAATAAATAATAAGTGCAATTGTAGATGCAGTTGTAAACAAAGGTTTAGTCCCGTCGGGAGTCTTAGCTTCACGCATTGAAGAAAGAATAGAACGCTGGAAATTATCTTCATCATCTTCATTTTCAGTGATATTGAATGTAATAGCCATAGCGCTTACAAATATTTCCCTGGCAGCAAATGCTGATATAAGCGATACGCCTATACGCCAATCCCAACCGAGAGGTTTTAATACAGGTTCAAATACATTCTTGCCAATAGTTGCTGCATATGAAGTATTCAGTCTTTCGGACTCAATTACTCTATCAATTTGTTCCTGTGTCAATCCCTGTGTTCTTGATTCCGGTAAAACCGGCTCAACATTAGGGAAATACGTTAAAGCCCAAAGCAGCAAAGAAAATAATATAATTATAGGTCCCGCCTGTTTAACATAAACTAAAACCTTATAATAAGTATTCTTGAAAATATGCCTGAATACAGGTGTGCGGTAGGGAGGAAGTTCGAGCATGAATGTGGATTTCTCGTCAGTCTTCTTGAATTTACTGATAATACCTGCTGTAACAGCACCTGATATCAAGCTGAATAAATATAAAGCTCCAAGCCCAATTCCTGCTATCCATGGTTTGCTAGGGGGAACAATAAAAGCCAGCATCAAAGCGTATACGGGCAGTCTTGCGCTGCAGCTCATAAGCGGTATAACCATAATGGTCAAATAACGCTCACGGCGGTTTGAAATTGTTCTTGCTGCCATCATTGCAGGTATTGCGCATGCATAGCCAGAGAGCATTGGGATAAATGACCTGCCGTTAAGTCCGAATTTAGTCAGCGGTTTATCTATCAGCATTGCAGCCCTGGCAAGGTAGCCTGTATCTTCAAGTAATCCAAGCAGAATAAATAATATCAGTATTTGCGGCACGAATATCATTACTGAGCCAAAACCGTTAATGATACCTTTTGTGATAAGGTCATTATACCATGTGTTTTGAGGCAGAATACCGGAAACAAAGCTGCTAAGCGTACTGAAGCCGGTATCAATAATATCCATCATGGGCTGTGCTATCCAGAAAATGGATGTGAATATTATACCCATGGATATTATGAAAATTATTATTCCCCAAAACGGATGGAGGAAAATTTTATCCAGCTTTAATGAGTTTTTATCCGGTGTGCGTGAAAGTGACCGAAAGCTTTTAATATTTACTGCATCAATATCAATATCCGGCGTTTTGGATACAAGTACTTTTTTCTCGGTTTCTTCGGTGTAATCATATAACCTGGCAACATCTTCTTCTTTGGGTGTACCAAGTTTATGAATAATTGATTTGTAATTTTCTATTGAGTCATCAAAATAAAGCTCTTCAGCTTTCCTGATAAGATCATCTATGCCTTCTCTTTTTTTACTGTTTATTTTAATAACAGGTGTATTAAGTATTTCGCTTAATTTTTCCACAGAAACTTCAAGACCTTTTTTATCAAGAAGGTCATTCATAGTAAGCGCAACAACAGTTTTAAAGCCCGTATCAATAACCTGTTTTACAAGAAAAAGCTGTCTTGAAAGCTGGGTACAGTCACAGCTGACTATAACAACATCAGGTAAGCCGAATTTTGGATGATTGAATAATCCGTCAATTGTAACATCTTCATCAGGTGAGCTTGGGTTCAGGCTGATAATACCGGGTGAATCCATAATATGCGCGCCAAAATTATATCTTTCCATAAGCCTGCCTATGGAGTATTCAACAGTTGCGCCGGGATAGTTTGAAGTCTTAAAATTTGAGCCGGTAAGTGCATTAAATAAAGTGGTTTTACCTGAGTTAGGCATTCCAATTAAAGCAATTACGGGTAAAACTGAATCTTTGGAGACGGTTTCAAGGGAAGAGTTATCGTGGCAATTCTTTTGCTTAGTTCTTAAATCCATCTGAATTTATTTTAATACATTCAGCTTCATCTTTCCTTAGCGCTATTATTGTACCTCTTACTGAAACAGCAAGCGGATCTTTGAATGGTGATTTGGCTACAACAGAAACTTCCTGCCCGGGGGTAAAACCAAGCTCCATAAGCCTTAAGCAATGACAGTGGACATCAATACAGTCATCACCAACAGATGTTATAAGGGCAGTTTCACCGATTGTCATATCAGCAACTGATTTGGTATTTTCTAATGTATTATTTTCTATCAATTATAATATTGTAAAATAATATAAGACCAAATATGTCCAATATTTTAGACATATTCAATGCAAATAACACGCAATATAGTTAAAAATTCTATTAAATTTATAAAAAACCCCGGATATTAACCGGGGTTAAAAGGAATTATAAATAAATTTATTTTACGAGGATCATTTTCTTTGATTCTGAAAAGCTGCCTGCTACAATTCTGTAATAGTAAATTCCGCTTGGCAATTCAGCTGCATTAAATTCAATATTGTAAAATCCTTCAGTTTTAATTTCATTATTTATCAATGTTGCAACTTCTCTACCCAAAGCATCATAAACCTTAATGGTTACAGCTGATTTCCTGGGCAATGAGTAAGTAAGTAATGTCACAGGATTAAACGGGTTCGGGAAATTCTGTGAAATACCTAATTCGATCGGAGTTCCGTTCTGGTTTGGCTGTATACCGATAGAAGATGTAATAGTGAAATTTGCATTGGACATATCAAAGAAAATATTTCCAATAGCTTCTATCTTTACCCTTGCCTGTGAGTTATCTATTGCAGGTAAAGTAACTGATTCAGAGCCGTCATTTGGTGTGTTTGCTGCAAGTACTGTCGGGAAAGTCAAGCCGCCATCAGTAGAAAGCGATATTTTTACATTTGCACAGCTCACAGGTGCTGCTGTAGTATTTGCAACATCCCATGTAACTGTTTGAGATCCGCCAATAGTAACATTCGTATTCGGGAATGTAACAAGGAACGGACCCGCTGTTTCAATACAATCAAATATTACTTCATCTGATGCGATACCGCCTCCTCCTGCACGGTTATCCCTGACTGTAAGCCTGAATCTAAGTAACCTTGAATATGTGGGGAGCTTTTCACCAAGTGTTTGGGTATTATTAATTATATCAGATAACTTAGGGAATATCCTTGTGCCATTATTTTCAGGTACAAACGGCCTGAATAACGGTGCATTGCCTGTTGGATTACTTGGGGGACCCTGCGGCCCGATATTTGTCTGTTCCCATGAATATGTAAGCGGATCGTTGTCAGGATCAGTTGCTGTGCCAGTTAAGCTGAATGGCGTTGATATTGGTATCGTTAAGCTTGTTGCAGGCATTGTTACAACAGGCGGATTGTTACCGGTCGCAGTAACTACCGGACAGGTACTTGCCAATCCGGTTTGTGTATTTGCAAGCATTTCCACAAATAGATTGCCGCCGTGAAAATAAGGGATACTGTGATTTGAAAGATTCGGTGCGCATACTCCTGCATAACCCATAATCGTAATACCGCTGCCTGGCTCCCAGGCAGTTGGCGGATTCGCATTACAGTTCAGGTTATTTTGTGTGTGGTTGCCGCCGAACTGGTGACCCATTTCATGTGCAACGTAATCAATATCCCACGGGTCACCAACCGGTGATGAAGAGCCTGTTGCGCCGCGACCTTTTTGTCCGTTAACACAAACAACAGTTAAGCCTGCAATGCCGCCAAAATTACCTGTACTGTATACGTGGCCAATATCATAATTTGCCGGACCGATAACATTATCAAGATTATTCTGGTTTTCATTAAGCATTGTACCGCCGTTGTTATTTGTATATGGGTCAGTTGCCGGGTTGGTGTATACTATTGATGATTCATTTGCAATTAATATCATTCTGACGGACAGATCATTTTCATAAACACCGGTAATACGGTTTATTGAAGTTGTAATTGCAGCAACACCAGCAGGAACTGTACCGCCGAAAAATGCTGTGTATTCTCCTGTGGCAGCAACAGCAACCCTGTAAGTACGCAACTGCTGTCCGGTTCTTGTAATAATACCATTATTTATGACCGGTTTATTATCTCCCTGTGTTAAGCATATAAAATTCTTTTCAACTGCCGGCCTGAAATCATCTTTGTAATATGATATATAATATTCGGTTTCGTTCATACTGTACGGGTCAATAAATACTGTTCCGTTTGGAGAAAGTATCATGGCATGAAAACCTAATGGAGTAAGATCAAACCTTATTACAGCATTCGGGTCATCAATTCCCTGGCCAAGGTATGTTTTAATATCCGGATACATTGCTGAGAGTTCCTGTTCCATAACGGGTGATTCAACAAAGTTAAATCTTGAATTTCTGCCATCAGGCATGGGTATGGTAATTATCGAATTTGAATTCCTGACTTTTACCAGTGATTCCATAGGTGCATTGTGTAGCAGGCTGACTATTTCATCCCTGTTCATTTTAACTGTTCTTGATGAAACTGCAGTGATATAAATATTTCCTTTTACAGGAAAACTTCCCTGCTGTACATCCTGCCAGAGATTATTTGATGCAAATATGGATATGCTGAAGCCAAAAAACAAAATTACTGTATAAATTATTTTCATGTTAAATTTATTGATTTATATTAATATTTTTCGTTAATAATTGATTAAATCAAACCCGGATTAATCCTCCTTTAATTCAGGAATGTTAAGTTTGATATATGAGGGAACTGCTGCAATATAGCTTTTACTGTGTAAATTTTCAATATATATAACATTTAGTTTATTTTAAGATTAATTTTTGGGGAAAATAATTCAGCCAAAACTATATATTTGTAATATGAATCCTGTAGAAATAATAAAAAAGAAAAGAAACGGTGAAGAGCTTAATGAAGAGGAAATAAATTACTTTATTTCCCGGTATGTTAAGGGCAGAATACCTGATTACCAGAAGGCTAGCCTTTTAATGGCGATATATTTCAGGGGTTTAAGTGATGCGGAAACACTTGGGTTTGTAAAAGCATATATAAATTCAGGTGAAAGAGTTGACCTTTCACACATACATAAACCAAAAGTTGATAAACATTCCACAGGCGGTGTTGGTGATAAAACTTCGATTATACTTGCTCCTTTAATTGCATGTTTTGAAGTAGTTGTACCAATGATGTCAGGCCGCGGTTTGGGGCATACCGGAGGCACTCTGGATAAGCTTGAATCAATTCCGGGATTTAATGTCCATTTAAGTATCCCTCAGTTTGTTAAGAATCTTGAAAAACTGAATGTATCTATGATAGGGCAAACTGATAAGCTTACACCTGCCGATAAGAAAATATACGCACTTCGTGATGTAACAGGAACAGTAGAGAATGTTGGACTAATTACAGCAAGTATAACAAGCAAAAAAATTGCTGAAGGTTCTGAAGGTATTGTGTATGATGTTAAAGTCGGTAACGGTTCAACTTTACCAACTTATGAAAAATCAAAAGAGCTGGCTTTAAAGCTTCTTAAAACCTCAAAAGATTTCGGACAAAAGGCAGTTGCAATATTGACAGATATGAGCTCGCCTTTAGGCTATGCTATAGGTAACTGGGTTGAAATAAAAGAGTGTGTAGAGATCATGAACCCAAAACTGAAGAGCTTGCCGCAATCTAAATACCTGATAGATGTAACATTGTACCTTGCAGGTGCAATGTTAATGATTGCAGGTAAATGTGAAACGATCGAAGAGGGGATCAAGCTTTCAGAAGAAAAGCTTGCAAACGGCGGGTGTTTTGAGAAATTCATAGCACTTGTTGAAATGCAGGGAGGCGAGAGCAAATATATCAATGATATTGATATTTATCCCCGGGCAAAGTTCAGTGATGATATAAAAGCTGATGAAAACGGTTATTTGTATGAACTTGATGCTTTAACCTTCGGTTTGGCTGCGGTGAACCTTGGATGCGGCAGGCAAAAAGTTGATGATAAAATAGATTACTCAGCAGCAATTTTGCTTGATAAGAAGACCGGTGATGCTGTTAAACAAGGTGATACAATTTGCTGGATTTTCGGCGAAACTGAAGAGAAAGTTACCACAACAAAAAATATGCTGCTTAAAGGTATCAAAATAACACAAACTAAACCTGAAATTAAGAACCGTATAATTGAAATCATTAATTAAATTAACCTTTAAATCAGTATTTACCATTGGTGTACTTGTATTACTTGTATATTTTGGATGGAAATATATTATTCCAAAACTTGACCAAAAAGACTTAAAAGATAAAAAAGGATTTCTGGTAAAAAAAGTTTTTGATGGCGATACTTTCCAGGTGGAAATTGACGGTAAAACTGAAAAAGTAAGAATGCTTGGAATTGATACTCCTGAAAAATGGGATTCAGAAAAATTTGACCGTGATCAGCAGCGTACCGGTAAGGATAAAGAAACAATACAGAAACTCGGAACTTTATCTTCAGATTTCACTACAAGACTTATAGGCGGCAAGAATGTATACCTTCAGGCAGATACTAAAGGCGACGATAGGGATAAATACGGCAGATTACTGAGGTATGTTTACCTTGAAGACGGCACATTTGTGAACCTTAAAATAGTTGAAGAAGGTTATGCCAATGCCTACAGGAAGTTCAATGTATCAAAGCAAAATGAGTTTATCCAGGCTGAAAAAGATGCCCGTGAAAAGAAAAAAGGGCTTTGGGGGAATATTGACGGCTTAAATTATTTTGATTCACGTGATAAATAAATATTTTATATTATATGATTATTTAGTATTTTTACATTATAAATTCCATAAAGGGGAAAACATAATCAAGGAGATAAAATGAACAAGGTTAAACTTTTCGCTGCTTTTGCTGTCTTATTTTTAGTGGTGGTATCATGCTCAAAATTACAGAACCTGACAGGCGGGGACAGGCTTTATTTCTGTGAAAAATATACCACAAAAGAAGTTGGTGAAAGCTCAAAATTCACCACCGGTACTTTAACGGTCATGTTAAAACTTTCAAAACCAATAGGAGTTACCTCTGTTGATGTAAATATCACAGATGTTGCTTCAGGGAAAGCTGTTGATACATTCCCGTTCACAGTACAATCAAGCTGGGATTATATCCATTTTGATGACGTAGCTTTTAAAGAGCCCGGCAAGTACAAAGTAAGCTGTCTTAAAAAAGACGGCACTGTTATTGCAAGCGGTGAAGTTGAAATAGTAAGCAAATAAAAAAAGTTCTTTAAATTTAATAACGGGCATAAATATTTGTGCCCGTTTTTTATTGATAATATTATGAAGAAATACTGTAAAATTCTGATAACCCTGTTCCTTTTCATTTTTCTAACAACCAACTCTTTTAGCCAGGGGAAAAGAATAAACAATCTCCTTTCAATTTACGGACAGACAGCATATTCTTATTTACTCAGTGCTAACAGACCGGGTTACGGAATTGATGCATTTACTACTGAAAAAGGGAGAACATTTCTATCCGTGGGATTATCATACAGCGATGAAACAATAGATATTCCTGTATCAGTAAGTCATGGAATAACAGATAACCTTGAACTATCCGCAGGGATATCACCTTACACCCAGTCATATAATTTTCTCGGGAGTAAAATATCAGGTGTAGGTGATTCTTATTTTGGTGTAAAATATTCATTCCTAGAATCAGAGCATTTTATCCACGCGATACAGGGACTTTTAAAAATACCTACAGCAAGCTCTTCAAAAGAGCTTGGTACAGGCAAAGTTGATCTATTGTTCGGAATTGCGCAGGGTTTTGTAAGCGGAAAGTTCGGTTACGACCTGAGCTTTGAAGTGAACTTAAACCAAAGGCGTGATTTCCCGAATACAAAAAAATATTCCGTTATTATTCAGAGACAGATAGACAGTTTAAAAAGCTCATATGATTATAAATATGAACCTGAGATCGTTATTTCAGGTGGACCGAGTTATGATATTACAAAAAAAGTATCAATGTATGCAGGATTTTCATTTGCCCGCAATACAAGACTGAATTATAATTCAGAAAGTGTTTATGGTGGTTTAGGTTTTGTAATTGCAAAAAACACAGGCTTATCTATAGGCGGTTCATACGGACTGGAAGAAGCAGGGACATGGGGAATATCTGGAGGCATGAACTTTTCTTTTTAAAATTATTAAACTTTTAACCTTTATAAATGATTAATACATTAGAACAATAATCTATATAACTTTTTTATGCAGCCATATATAACTGTTTCAATGTTATTGCTTTCAAATGTATTTATGAATTTTGCATGGTACGGGCATCTTAAAAATAAGTCAATGCCTGTATATTATGCTATTCTTATCAGCTGGGGGATAGCATTTTTTGAATATACGCTGACTGTCCCGGCAAACAGGATTGGTTCGCAGGTATTCAGCTTATTCCAGTTAAAAATCATACAGGAAATTCTTACTATAATTGTATTTGTTGGTATAGCTGTGCTGTATTTTGGTGAAAAGCTGAAATGGAATTATATTGCCGGATTTTTCTGCATAATACTAGCTGCTTTTTTTGTTTTTTATGAATGGAATTGACATATAATTAATGTTTTATAGGATTTTTCTTTATACAGAAAACGAAATTTATGATTGCTATATTGCCTTATCTGTTTGATATTTAATTAT
>CAZOAP010000009.1:0-29481 GCA_964577645.1 uncultured Ignavibacteriales bacterium | reverse complement strand
CTACAGAATAACCTGTGCCTGAAACAAGTAACAAAATCAGTAACGATAAAATTATTTTTTTCATTTTCAAATAAATTATGTTTTATAGATTAATTTTTAATAGAATACAACCGCTTTCCCGCAGGAAAGCGGTTGTAATAAATTGATTTATTTCCTGCTGTTATTCTGTTTAACGTTATTTTCTGCAGGATTTTCCTTTTTCCTGATATCAAACATTATCCTGTTGCTTTTCTTTGCATCGTAATTGGCATTATTAACTATTATCTGTTGTGTTACCGGATCCAGAGTAAACCCGCATGGCAGGAATGAGCTGTTTCCGTTGTAAATTACCCATAATGTCTGGTCAAGTCCATCTATAAAACTATCACCGTTGAAATCAGCACTTAGATAACCATCTAATCCGTTTTGACCTATCCATATGGTCTGATCCAAACCGTCAACAAAACCATCACGGTTTGCGTCACCCGGTATCAGGGCCCATCTGACTGGAGAATTTGATACCTTTATCATATTGAAACCATATGCTTTGGTTGAATCTGTTGTGAAATCATAACCAACAGAAGAACCTCTTGTTACAGTAGTTTTGAATCTTGTTGCAGCAGCAATATGGTTTCTGTGATAAACTATCATATAATAATTTCCCGAATTTGCATTTGAGAAACTGATATTAGTTGTAAAGTTTACTGAATCAAGTACACCTTTGGCTGAATCAACCTTTAAGCATGTGGTTGAATCCACGAGATATACTCTAATAGTATCCCTCATATTCAGTCTGCCGTTCCCGGTATTATAGAATCCTCCTGGGATAACTGTCAGGTTGACTACTGCAGGTCCTAATGGAGCAGTAGTGAACTGCCAGGTTGTTGAGTAAGCACTGGTTCCTGCAATATTCTTCGCATTAACTCTCCAGAAGTAAGTTGTTGAATTGCTTAATCCTGAAACTGCGCGAATTGAATCAGTTACAGTAGAATCATTTAATATCAATCCTGTTGTAAAAGTATTCTCAGTTGAAAGCTGCACTCTGTAAGATGTTGCATTTGGAGATTTGAACCAAACCAGGTTCAGAGCAACAGGCTGATTAGTAGAGTTATTTGCAGGACTGAACAGAGTTGGAGCTGCAGGAGCAAGTACGAAATTGACATTAAATTTAAATACCTGAGACCAGCCGCCTGTACCGGTGCCGTTTTTACCGTTAACTCTCCACCAGTAATTTGTGTTGTTTAAAAGGCCGGTGCAAAGTCTGGTTGTATCGGTTAATGTGGAATCATTAACTATCAAAGTACTGAATAATGAATCTGTTGCAAGCTGAACCCTGTAAGTAGATGCAATTGCAGACTTGCTCCATACCAGTGTAACATTTGCCGGCTGGTTGGTTGCGTTGTTTAAAGGTGAACGCGGGAACTCAGCTGGTAAAGCTGCATCACTTAAAGTGAATGATGAGAACCCTAATAAACCTCTAACTTTTAAGCTTAAGGCAGATGCGTTAAGCTCACTCTGGAAATTACCGCTTCCCTGGGGATAGGTCATCCAGAATGTGTTATCGTTCTTTGCCATCAATACGTTTGTAGAAGGTGACGTTATAGAATATGTTTCATTATCACCAAAATACCAGGTAATATCATAAGTTGTTCCGCTGAATGTACCTGTTGGTATTACAGTCCAGTATGAATTGCTTGTCCTGTTTGGTGTTGTTACATTTGGCGCAACTGGATTAACACCTGAAAAATAATTTATATTTAATGAAGCAGGATAAGTTCCGCCGGTACCCCAGTTTATTGTTGCAATTTTTCTTCCGAACAAAATATAGTCTGTTGTACCGCCTGAGGTTGGTGCAGCAGATTGCAGCGCTGACGGGTTACCCGGAGGCGTAGCTGCAAACTCATGTGCTCCAATATCTGTAACACCGCCTGTAACTGTAACTGATCTTGCATTGCCATCGTAATCCTGGTTAAATCCTGCTATTGCCAATCCTTTACCGCTAACCAGCCATGCTGCAGAATTTGTTGTGTTAATATGAAGATCACCTGTTGATATATTGGTAAACAAATTGGATGCTGAAACCTGTGTTGTTTTTGCATACCAGCTTTGGTTATCACCAAGTGAGCTTGATCTCCATGTATCAATACTTCTGTTTACAAGTCCCCATGAACCGATCGCTGTACTATCGGAGGTTACAAAAGCATTGTAATTTGATGCTGTATTATTCCATCCGTTTGAAGGAGTGCCTGCATCATTTGCAATTGCGTAATGAATTCCTGTCCCTGTTCTGTTGTTAAAGAAAAGGTTATTTCTCAGGGATGCAATATCTGTGCCAAGTTTGTAATAGCAGTAACTGCTGAATGCAGTTCCTGTATTAGAACCGCCTATATAGATAGAATTATAATTTAAAGATTTTGTTCCGCCTGAAGTCTGGTCATAGATCCCGTATATTGGCATACCGGTAGTAAAGGCATCAACTTCTGTTTTTTCATTTTTAGTCTTGGATTCCTTTACATCAGTTTTCTTATCTGAAACATTTGGCTTTAACGATGAGCTGCTTATCATGAATTCTGACATTGATGGTGTTTCTGCGGGAATATTTTCATATTTTTCCTCATGGGGGATGTAATTATAAGGTACTTCAAATCCCGGAAGTATATTTTTTACAGTATAGTCAACTTTTTCAACCGGAACCCTGAAATTATTGTTATTCATATCCAGTGTAGTTTCGCCGTTTGTTAAAGTGAACATATTGTTAGAAACATTCCAGTCAGCTCCGTTGATCATCCACATACCCATTACAGCAGGGAAGGAACCTGTAAGCTGATTTGTCAAACCGCTTACCTTGTTCTTTGTAATAGTTCCGCTCATGTAGTTGTTTGTTTGTGTAAGCATACCAATTACACCTGAGCTGAATGCCCCAGTATTTGTTAAGGATAAATTCTGAACAAGATTACCTGAAATATTAACATTATTATAGCTGGTTATAAGGTATATTCCGTTCAGTGCATTTGTTGAAGCCGATGTCATTGCTGAGCTTAGGTTTGCAACTGTATTGTTTGTAATATTGTATTTTAAAGGTGCTGCACCTGAGTTCATAAGCATGCTGAAGAATACTGAACCGGTGGAATTACTCTGATCAGTAATGTTCATTACTTTGTTATTGTTCACTGTAGCGTTTACACCCTGCACAGGGAATATTGAAATTCCGCGCATATTTGTTGAAGCTGATGTATAAGTAAAATTAATACTGTTTGCAGTAGTCTGGCTTCCTACAGTATTGTTGGATACAGAGAAGTCATTTTGCCAGCCTGCTGAAGCGCCGATTGAAATGAAATCACATGTTGTACCCGTACCTGTTATTGGTCCGCCAATTGTAAACGAGCCTACTATGTTATTGTCAACATTGCCGCCCCAAACAGTAGATGTAAAGAAACCAAGTGAAATACCTCTTACAATTGTTGCACCGGTAGCACCGTTTATCGTTATTTTAATGCTTCCTGTTCCTGTACCTGAACCAATTGTATTTCCAGCAATTGTGCCAACATTATGAATACCGTTACCGCCTGCAATACCTGCAAATAAGAAGTTTGATGCTCCGCCGTTTACGGTAAGATCAAAATTTGCAACAACATTACCCTGTATGCTGTTAGGTATCTGTCCTGTAACTATCTGGATAGCTCTTAATCCATATATAGGTGTTGTTGATGCAACTCCAATTGTATAAGGTGTACCTGTACACAAAGGAGCAGAACCGCCTATATAGTTATTTCTTATATTAAATCCGCCGTTGATAGCCAGTGTTGAAGAATTACTAATACCGATACCAAAGATCGTAGTTCCTGTTGTAACTACCGATCTGGATGTAATCTGGTACACACTGTTTGAATCAATGTTAAATCCTGAACTGCCGGTAGATGCATAAATTCCGCCCTGTACAGTTCCGCCGTCTAGATAGCAGTCATGAACATTGTTGTTTGAAATTACGCAGTTATTGTTATACTGCTGCAGTGTTGTAGTTGTACCTGATGAGAAAATTCCGAGGGCAGGGAAGCCTGCTGCATCACTTCTATCCCTTACTTCATTGTAAGTTATAGTATTGTTATCATTACCATCAGTTAAAGTAGTTGTACCTAATGTAATAACGCCTGCACCGTTACCTGCCGATGATGTGCTGTTTCCTTCAAGGATACAATTTCTTACAGTATTATTCTTTGCGTCATTCAGCAATAAAACTGTGCTTCCTGAAGTACTCAGGTTCCTGAATCTCAGGAACTGTCCTGATCCTCCAAAACGGCCGTCAATTGTAACCCTGTCTGCACCATCCAGCCTTACCAGTCCATTGGAAGCGAGAGTTCCTGCAATGGTTCTGATTGTTGCAGCACTTGAAACTATTGTAACTGTATAGTTTCCTGCACCAATTTCAGACCACTGGTTAAGTGCAACTGTTCCAAGCTCTGCGGTCAGATCTGAGGTAATATTAAGAATTACATTACCTGATAAGCTGCTGCCATTTATTAATGCAAAAGCTCCGCCTGTGTTTGTTAATGAAGTAATAATTTCTGTTGAACCAACGTTAATAGTACCTGAAAGTCCGGCAGAAGTAGTTATTGTGAACTGGTTGATTGTTCCGTTTAACGGGAAGTTTGCTGCTGCCAGGTTAACGCTTGCAGGCTGTAATGTAAACGCTCCGTTATTTAGTCCTATAAACGGTGTTCCGTTCAGATCCTGTGCTACGACAAAATATTGTATTATGTTTCCTGCAGCAATACCGCCGTTTATCAATGAATAATCCATCGCAAAACTGAATGGTGAAGATGCATTAGAAGCTTCAACGTATTTCCATCCGTCTGTAGCGTTAGTATTATCGTTAAATGTATTTGCGTTCGTTGATTTCTTATAATATATCCTGGGCTTAGTACCTGCAGTTGTATTTATACCTGAAGGATCGGTAATTGATATACCTGCTACATTCCTTGGTGAAGAAGCGTCTGAATTCCCCAGTAATGTGTATGTGATAAGCGGTGAAGCGTTATCTGTCATTATACCTGCAATTTCATCAGCACCAACATCAGGGAAAGTTGCATCTCTTGTAACACCGTCGTAATCAACTGTAACAGATACAGGCTGTCCGCCTTTTTCTACCTGTGAACCTGTTCCTGTCTGAATATGAAGATCATATGGTGTAGCACCGATATTTACAAATGGAGGAATCTGTGAGAATGATGCCTGTTCTCTGGGTCCGACCCTGTTCTTAAATGCCTGTAATGTCTGGTCAGAATTGGTTCCGTCAAAATATATCAGGTTAGTTGCCGAGGGTGTTCCTGCATATAAACAGTTATTTCCGGAAAGTGAATTGTAATTAACAAGAGATGTTGTTGATCTTGCCAGTGCTACAGTTCTTCCGCTGGTACCCGGGGTTGAATTGTTAACTACAATATTATTCCTGAAATCAAGCAACGGAACTGTTGCTGCTGCATTTGTATAGTTAACACCGGCAGATCCAAATGTTGTTGAGGAACTTGATGCATTTAAGTATATAGTATTGTAATATGCACTTATTGTTCCCGTACTTAATAGCCACATGCCGTAAACCGATGTTATACCGGTTGCATTTGGAGCCCTGAGATCTGAAATAAAATTATTATAAATAAGTGTATTAATACCGGTTGTGCTGGTACCAATTCCAAATATAGCTGGTGCCAGACCGGTTGAATTGGTGGTTGATAGATTATATATGTTATTATTGTAGATTTGAGCATCGGTAGTAAGGTTATGGAAAATACCTCCAACCTGGTTCGCTCCTGAATTGCTATTTATATTATTGTTGTAAATGTATTTATTTGTTCCTGAACCTGAGGTTGCGTTCAGACAGTAAAATGTTGAAGTACCGCCTGTATTTCCTGAAATTAAATTATTATATACATATTCATTGAAATCAACGCCGTTGTTATAATATCCGTATGTTGCACTTGCACTTAATGAATTGGAATTGTTCAATAACTGGTTATTGTAGAATCTCTTATTCTGAACACTACCGTTTACATAACACATATACATAATACCTGAAGTACCGGTTTTTGTATTACCTGATACTACATTATTATATACATTTTCATTTATCATGTTAGTAGAGGTACTTGCTGCAAGATAAAGACCTGCAAACTGACCGGTACCCGGCAAAGTATTGTTGATAACTTTGTTATTGTAAATATTTATGTTTGTTGCAGTTGATGCATTATTAGCAATACCTCTGAACTCGCCGGATGTTGCAAGCGGGTATAAGCAGTTTTGCACTACGTTATTGTAAATATTAACAGTATTACCGTTACCGGTTGCACCCATATCTGTTGTAATACCAACAAGCTGTGATGTAGTAGCACCGCTTACGACTGTTACTGTATCATTGTAAATATCAAAATTTGAGTTTGTACCTGTTGAAAGGAATATACCGTTTAGTGTTGAGTTATTATCAGCGCCGCCGGTACTGTTTATATATGTATTATAAATTTTTAAATTATTCTGGTTAATAGCTCTTATACCATATGCTGATGTTGCTGAAGTTCCATTACCAAAATTCAGTATCTGGCTTCTTCCGCCCCCTATAGTACCAACTTCATTACCCTGGTCATATAGATCAAATGGTGTAGCTGCACTGTAGCCCTGTATCTGCATACCAATGAAGCAGTTCTGTATGGTATTGCTTAAGTATTTGTTGTATGATGATGCACCGGAAAGTGCAGTTACTGTGATTGCTGTTGTTGAAAGAGGTGTATGATTGCCAGTGTAAATACCTACGGAATTTACATTAGATTTCTGCAATGTAATAGTACAGTTCTTAATTACGTTATTTGAACTGCCTGTGGTTCCGTTCTGCTTAAGAACAGCATAACCCCATTCCATTTGTGTTGTGGTATTAATATTTCCTGTACTATCCATCAGGTCAATACCATCAAATGTAACATAATTAACACCGTTCAGTATAATAATACCATCAAGTGTGGTAGATACACCCGGACCAGAGGTGATTAACGGGTTTGCACCTGCACCTGACTTCTGGAATACTATTGGTCTTGATACACTTGGCGGAGATGTCAGGCAGGAAATTATCAGGTTGCCTGTATTATTTTCCCTGAAGTTTGCAGCAACGTTAAATGTGACACCGTTGCATCCAACCCCGTTTAAGTTTAGATCATTTATAGCTGCGGTTATGGTTGGATAATCACCGGGAATATTTTTTATGCCGCACAGAGGGCTGGGAACTAACAACGGCCTGTTTCCTGCCGGAGCGATAACTGTCGGGATCTGTGATATTGAATTAATTGTGATCGAGTTACACTGTGCGTCTACAACATCACCATTTATACCTGATGAAGGCACATCATATACCAGCCAGAAATAACTTGTTCCGGAGGGCAATGACTGTGAACCGTTAATTGTAAATGTACCGTTTGGTGAAGCAGTAGAGCCAAATAGTACTGAAGTAGAAAATACTGCAGAGGTACCGGTATAATATAATTTTGCATTAGAAATATCTGTTACCGGATTTGTTGAACCGTTTGTTCCCAGGTTAAATGATGTAGCTGAAATAGGATTGTTTGAACCTGTTGTTACAACCTGGATCTGTAAGATCTGGTTATTGTTTGATGGTACAATGATACTTTGACCAGACTGAAGCTGGGCTGTGGTGCTTGATGAATATGACATTACAGATGGTGTCCATGTGTATGTTAATCCCGAAGAAGGTTTAATGGAGCTGGAAAGTGTCAAACCGGCAAGGTTTGAACCGCCTGCTGTAGTTGCAGCCCAGTCTGTAGTTGTTGTACGGTTGTTAAAATCAAGCGTTGTTGTATTCATACCAACCTGGGTTGTATATGGTACAACTACTATAGTAGGAAATGCACCGTAAACAACCTGGATCGTATTGCTTGTTTCACTTAATATTATCTGGAACGATATATCACTTCCATCATAACCTGCATTATAAAAACCATAATTTGCCCATTGTATTGTCATTGTTCTGCTGCCAACACTGCCTGTTGTAAAGTACTGAAGTGTACTGGTTGTGTTATTGGCTCTCAGGTCATTATTAAGAGCAGCAAAAATATTAGTCTGAAGTGAAAGTACCTGTGGGTAATGGCTTCCTGAAATCGTTCCGAATTTTATATAACCATTGGCATTAATATCAACTGATGTGTAAGTAATACCTTCATATACAAAATTAAAACCAATTGGTGTTGCTGCAAATGTATTATCATCATTTGCATTTGTGCCAAGTACCGTTCCTGAAACCGGTGTATATGTACCTGTTGTCTGAGACCAGGTATAATCTATACTTACTAAGTCATGCTCACCACCGTTAACCCATGGCGCATTTTGATTAACAGGTAAGTTTATATTATTATCGCTGCTTTTAGATCTCATTTCGTTGTTTTGATCGATCTCGAATAAGCCCGATGGATCAATAGGCTTTACTGCCGAAGGATTGTATTTAAGGGTCTCCTTATAAAGCATATACTGTTTCCAGAAATTTGCTTTCTTTAAATCATAGTCTTTGCCATCCTGTGCAAATGAAAACTGCAGCATAAATAGCATCAGTAATAAACCTGTAAGTAGTTTGAATGTATTTCGTTTTTTCATATAAATATTATTTATTATTTGGAATTTTTATTAACTTGTCCGGAACTAATGAATACAGCTGAGAAGTTATATTAAAGGGAAAATAGAAATAAGCAGTGTAAATTCTTTAAACATTAAACCCCCTTGATTTATATATTCGCAATTTTTTTATAATAAAATTTTAAACAGTATTAATATGAAATAATATCAAGACCGTCTGTAAAATTTTACATTATTTCTTTTAATAAGGAGTATAGAAATAATGAATACCATGTTTGAATTGATTGGCAAATATAGTGACACTAACTTTTAAGGTATATAGGTATTATCTTATTCTTATGTAAGAATTAATACTTTTGTTAGCTAAATTAACTAATATAATAATTTAAGTAATTTGTAGGGTTTTATCGTTTTTATAGCGATTTTGGTTAACTGTTTATTACAATCTTATGTTTTATTGCATAATGAGTAAGTTCAACATTTGATCTTAAATTCATCTTTTCAAGTATCCTTGATCTATATGTGCTTATTGTCTTCACACTTAGCGATAATTTATCAGCTATCTGTGATAGGGTGTTACCGGAAGCAAGCAAACATAAAACCTGGAACTCCCTTTCAGAGAGCTCTTCGTGCAATGCTTTGCCTGAATCTTTATTGTTTGCAAAGATAAGTGTTTCAGCAAGTGAGTTACTGATATACTTACCGCCGGCCAATACTTTCCTGATTGCGCGGATCAATTCACCGGGAACGCTGTCTTTATTAAGATAGCCGTCTGCTCCGGTTTTAATTGCCCGCATAGCAATTTCTTCTTCCGGATGCATTGATAGAATAAGTACCTTTAATTGCGGTTTTCTTTGTTTAATTTCAATTAATGAATCCAGCCCGCTTTTACCGGGCATTGTAATATCCAGAATTAAAAGATCCCATTCCTGTTCATTCAGCAGTTTGAATATTTCATCGGCGTTGGATGCTTCTCCCATAACATTCATATCACTTTCTTCTGAAAGTATCTGCTTTATACCTCTTCTCACAACAGAGTGGTCATCTGCTATTATTATATTTATCATATCAGTAATATTATATTGGTGTACTTAAAATTATTTTTGTTCCGTTTCCCGGAGCAGAATTAATATCCAGGGTACTGTTAAGTATTTTTGCTCTTTCTTTCATCCCTAAGATTCCAAGCGTACCAGGGTGTCCGTTCCCGTTTGTACTTTGGGAATCAAACCCAATTCCATTATCACTTATCTCCATTAAAAGTAAATTTTTTTCACATGAAATATCTACTTCAACTTTTGTGCATTTTGCGTGCCTGGAAATATTTGTCAGTGATTCCTGGAATATCCTGAATATTGTTGTGGATTTTAGATTATCGATATCAATATTTTTTTCAGGGAATGAATACCTGTAATATATTCCGGTTCTTTTTTCAAAATCCTTTAACTGGCTTTCGATCGCAGAAAATATTCCCAGCTGATCAAGAAGGCGGGGTCTTAAATCAGATGAAATTTTACGAACAGTTCCTATAGTTTCTGTTACTATTTCAGAAAGCATATGCATCCTGTTTACAATATCTGCATTGTTAGAATATTTTTTGCTGATCCATTGCAGTTCCAGGTTAATTCCTGTTAATGATTGTCCTAATTCATCATGGATCTCTCTTGCAATCCTTGTGTTCTGCTCTTCTTTTATAGTTTCCATTTTTTTATTCAGGTCCCTAAGGTTATTGTTTATCTGGATAATTTCTGCCTTTGTGTTCTTATGATGCTCAATTTCAGAAAGTAATGCTGCAGTTCTCTGGCTTACAGATTCTTCCAGGTTTTCTTTGAGTAATTTTACTTTATTAATCAAAAGAACAGTAATGATAAAAAACCCAAACCTAACAAGAGCATTCCAATAGGGGATAGCTTCAAATGAATATGTATTGGGACTTATCATATCCATATACAGCCATATGACAGCACTAAGTACCGCAAATGTTATCCCCAATGATTTATTGGCATACCATGTTACAAAAGATATAGGCAAAAGATAAAATATTGAAAACGAAATTTCACTTGTAGTGTAATAATCTATGAATCCGACAACTAGAATGAGAATTGCACCGGTAAAAATTATACCGTATATATTTTTAGTGACCCTGAAAAATATTTTAAAAATTAAATTCAAATATGCATGATCTTAGAGTTATAGTAAATATACCAACTTGATTTATTGAAAAAAATGGTATTTTCTTTTTGATGTTAATTTATTTTTCAATAATTTATATAAGCTTCATTTATTCACAGGATAATTCATTTTTATCCATTCTTCTAATCCGCCAATAATATAGTGAACATTCGTAATTTTCTGTTCTTTCATCAGTTCAAATGCCAGGGGTGATCTTTTTCCATTCTTATCAATAACAATGTACCTTTTGTTTTTATCAAGTTTATCTGTCATATCAGGAAAATCAGGCATAGAATAATCCAGATTAATTGATCTTTCAATTTTTAATGAATCGTATTCATGTTTCGTCCTGATATCCAGTAATACAACATCTGGATCATCCTTATGTTTATCCATATATTTATAAGCTTCTTCCACCGTTATTTTATCTCCTTTAAGAGGAGGGAAGAAATAATCACAGCCGGGTAATGATACAATTACTACCGTTATAATGAAAATTGTTACGAACATATTCCCGTTTTGTAAGAAAAAACTGATACTGTGAACAGGTGATTTTTTCATGGTGTTGTTATTATTGTTTCAAAATTCTCAAATATCTGTGTAAAATTCAAAGAAATCGAAGGATTTATTTATACCAGAATGTAATTAATTTTACTACATTCTATTCATACATATGACTATTTTTCAGCATAGGTATAATGTGTTATGTTTGTATAGAAAGATTGATGATACATAAACAAAGTTACACAGAACCAAAATAGTTAATTAGATAAACCCTTGTGAGTTAAAAAGTTTTACCCTTATGATTTTTAAAGATTTCCCTTATGATTTTGAAAGCTGAACCCTTATGAGTATGGAAAGACCCTTATGAGAACAGGAAGACCCTTATGATTAACAGGAAGAACCCTTATGTGATTCAGAATTAAACCCTTATGAATAGCAGGCCTTTACTATTGATTTGATTTACCCTTATGCGGGAACACGAGTTTACCCTTATAGATTATTAGATTGGTTAAAGCCGGTCACTATTGGAAATAATAAGCCAAAGTGACCGGTTTGTTTATTTATACCAGTATAAATTCAATATTATTTAAATAGTTTTATATATAAATTAATATGTGAAAAAAAGAGTAAATATCGGGGTCTTAGGCTGCGGCTCAGTTTTCAGAATGATGCATTTACCTGCATTGTTGAGTAAAATTGAAAAATATAATATCTTCTCAATTTACGATTCAGACCCAAATGCTATAAAACTTTCAAAAAAGATATTAAGTGATAAGCTTAATATAAAAATTGCTTCTACACCACTGGAAATATTCAAAAACAATGATATTTATGCAGTTGCAATTCTTTCGCCAACCTCATCTCACGTAAAATATACTTTATCAGCTTTAAAGAACGGTAAACATGTATTCCTTGAAAAACCTGCAGCAGTATTACCAAAAGATATTTCAAAAATAATTAAATATGAAAAAGAATTTAAACGATTCTGCCAGGTCGGAATGGTTTTACGTTACAGTTCATTTTATCATGAGTTAAATAAATTAATCGGTTCAGGTAAATATGGTAAAGTGTTATGGATGAACTGGCTTGAAACCAGACCATTTGATCCATATATATGGAGATATAACGATACAGCAAATAACGGTGATGCTATTATTCACGATAAAGCTGTTCACCAGATAAATCTGTTCAATCATTTTGCCTCTTCTAAACCTGCTGAAGTGGCAGCTTTCGGTGGACAGTATCTTATCAATAACAGAAGTTACAGTAAAGTACGGGCTTTCAGCAGGGAAGTATTGCTTAAGGGAGAGTCAAATGATAACCTAATGGCAATGATCAAATATAAGAACGGAGTTAAAGCATCCATCACTGTTTCATATGTCAGTCCGCATGCAAGGGAATCAAGATGGATCATACAGCTTGAAAAGGCAAAAATTCTTGCACACTTTGAAACATTTGTCACACCTCTTAAAGGATCTAAAAGGAAATGGCATGGAAATCCATCCAGTATATATTTATTTAAGGATGATAAAAGCTATACGGTTGCATGGAAATATCCTATGAGCTATCCGCCGCAGGAAAAGAATCTTGTATTTTATGATGAGTATAGAGAAGAGCCGCTTCACCCCGGTTCCGGTGCGCTATGATACAGTAATAAAAAACAAAAAGCCTGAAAGTAACACTAGCATTGCATTACAGGATATAATCGTTGCAAAGGCAATTGATGATTCAATTAAAAAGAAAAGAGTAATAGAAATAAAAAAATAATGGCTAATATATGTCATGCTGAACTTGTTTCAGCATCTGTTATAATAAATCTGTGAACCAATTATGAAATTAAGTATAAAATTTAAATTTTTATCAGCAGCATTTTTGCTATTATTAAACATTCACTGTAACAGTGAAATACAAAAAGCAGAATATGTTAAATTCAGGCTTGGCAATGAAGTACTGCTTGATAAAGCTTCTGAATTTAAGGATAAGCGAATTGCAGTTCTCACAAACCAGACAGGGATACTGCCCGATGGTACACATATAATAGATGCCTTAGTTAGCAAAGGCGTTAACGTTGTTAAAATATTTACTCCTGAACATGGAATAAGAGGTGATGAAAATTATACCGAAACAGATGAAAAAACAGGAATAACCATTGTTTCGCTTTATAACGGAAAAACAAAACCATCCAAGAGTGATCTTTCTGATGTTGATATCCTGATCTATGATATACAGGATGTTGGTGCGAGATTTTATACTTATACATCTACACTATATTATGCAATAGAATCAGCATCAGAAAACAATAAGCCAATTTGGGTGTGTGACAGGCCTATGGTGACAAATCCTGATTATACAGGCGGATTCATGCTTGAAATGGGTTATGAATCATTTGTTGGATTAATTCCGGCTCCACAGGCGTATGGTATGACATGCGGTGAGCTTGCTGCTTACCTGAACAGTATAGTTTTTGGCAGCAGCGCAAAGCTTGATGTTATTTTAATGGATGGTTATACAAGAAATACTGATTATAATTCTTTAAAACTAACCTGGGTAAAGCCATCACCCAGTATGTTTTATCCTTCTACAGCTGTATGTTATCTTGCAATCTGTCTTCTTGAGGGCACAAATGTATCAGAAGGCAGGGGAACACCAAAACCATTTGAGTATTTCGGGGCACCCTGGGTAAAAAGCCAGGTTATAGCTGATGAGCTGAATTCATATAAGTATGAAGGTGTAATTTTTGAACCTGCAGCATTCACACCATCAGAAAAAATATCTGCGTACCCGCCTAAATTCTTTAATATTGAGTGTAACGGAATATTCATTAATGTAACAGATAAAAATAAATTCAACCCGGTTAAATGCGGTGCAGCAATTTTAATTGCACTATTTAAAAATTGCCCTCAATTTAAATTTAACAAAGATAATTTCATAGATAAACTTGCGGGAACCGATAAATTAAGAAAAATGATTATTGCAGGCAATACACCTGATGAAATTGAAGCTGAATGGAGTTACGGTCTGAAAGATTTTAATGAACAAAGAGCAAAATTTCTGTTTTATAAATAATATTTAAGAACTTATTTTGGAAGTAACCGTAAGTAAAAGTTTAATTCCGCTCTGGCTTAGAATTTCTCTTGGCATTGTGATATTTTTGGTCTTTGGTGCGTTGTATGGCTTTTATTACGTTTTCTGGAACGGTATGTCATACTGGGACGGGATGAAGGAAGATATGTCAAAGCCCGACCAGTTTTACCTGCGGTATGTATGGGGAGCTGAACTTATAATTTTACTTGTGGTACCGCTGATAATAACAATTAAAGATACACGAATAATCTGGAAAGTTTCAGGCTGGATCTTCAGCATTGTACTTTCAATTGCCGGCTGGATGGTGTGGATGATACTTGTTCAGTAGTTATAAAAATCAAATGAAATAAATTTTAGTAATCTTAAATCCTGAATGTATGCTGAAAGAAGAACTGAGATCAATTTTTAAAAAGCACAAGAGTGATAATGAAATTTACCACGATCTTGCCCAATACCACGTAAGGGAAATACTCCTTATTACGTCACTTTATGATGCTTTTATACTTGAAGAAGAAGAAAAGCTTAACGAAAAGATATTTGGCGAGTATTACGGGCTGGATCTATCCAACGTTCCCAGGATAACAAGTGCATCGGATGAAGATGAAGCAGAAGCCCTGCTGAAACAGAAATATTTTGATTTTGTTATCATTACAATGCGTACCCAAAACCTTACCCCAATTGAGCTTGCCGCAAAACTAAAGAATATTAAGCCTGATATGCCGGTTTTCCTGCTGTTATATGATAACAGTGATATTGCCTTTGTGAACCAGATGCGTGATAAGATAGATATTTTTGAAAGAGTATTTGTATGGAACCGCGATACAAAAATATTCCTTGCCATTATTAAGTATTTTGAAGATAAAAAGAACTGCGAAAACGATACTGAAGTAGGTCTTGTAAGGGTAATACTTCTTGTTGAAAATTCAATAAGATATTATTCCCGTTACCTGCCAATACTTTACAGCGAGATAATCAAGCAAACACAACGGCTTATTACCAAAGATAACCTTGATGGAGTAAAAAAGATACTCCGGATGCGTGCAAGGCCCAAAGTGCTTCTTGCTGTAAGCTACGAAGAAGCTATTGAGCTTTATGATAAGTTCAAAAGTACTATGCTTTGTGTAATATCTGATGTAAAATTCCCGTTTGAAGGTACTATCAATGAAGAAGCAGGTATTAAGCTGCTTTTAAAGATCAAGTCTACTGACCCTGATATACCTTTTCTTCTGCAATCATCTGAAAGTACATTCAGCGAGACGGCAATTCTGCATGATGCTGCATTTATCAACAAAAATTCCGTTACACTTTCAGAGGACCTGAGGGAATTTATACTTGATAACCTGGGTTTTGGTGATTTTATTTTCCGGGATAAAGAAGGCAACGAAATTAAACGGGCTTCTTCTATTGAAGAATTTAAATATCTCCTGAAAAAAGTACCGGCTGATTCTGTGCTGTATCATGGTGTAAGAAATCACTTTTCTGCCTGGCTGATGGCTAGAGGCGAGATACAGATAGCTGAGCATCTGGAAAAACTTAAGGTAACAGACTTCCCCAATGCTGATGCTATAAGAGATTACATTATTAGTGTTACAAAAAATGTTGAAACCACAGTTTCACGCGGCGGTGTGGTGGATTTTGAGCCGAAATTCCTTGATGAAGATAATCTTATTCTCAGGCTTGCAGGCGGCTCATTTGGCGGCAAAGGGCGGGGAATTGCATTTATTAATACACTGCTGCAAACCAAAGAGCTCTTTAAAGGGATAGAAAATGTCTCCATCAAGATTCCCAAAACCTCTGTTATTGGAGCTGAGGAATATGATAATTTCATAAACCGACATGATCTTTCAGCCATTCAAATGGATCATACTTATGAAGAGGTTAAACAGATATTTCTTTCTAAAGATCTTTCCGAAGAGCTAGAGTCAAAGCTTCGTGTATACCTTGATAAGATCCACTCTCCAATTGCTGTAAGGTCATCAGGGATGTTTGAAGATTCAATCAGTGAATCATTTTCAGGGATTTACCAGACTTTCCTGCTGCCTAACAACCATGAGTCACTTAACGAAAGGCTTAAGAACCTGACAGATGCAATTAAGCTGGTATATGCTTCAATTTATTCCAAACATGCACGTTCATACTTCGAGGCTATCAATTACAGGATTGAAGATGAGCGAATGGCTGTTGTGCTGCAGGAAATTGTGGGCAACAGGTTTGAAAATGTTTTCTTCCCGCATGTATCAGGAGTTGCTCAGTCATACAATTTTTATCCGATCAGCAGGTTCAAGCCTGAAGACGGCATTTGTATAGCTGCTGTAGGGCTTGGCAAGTATGTTATTGATGCTGAAAAAGCCTACAGGTTCTCTCCTAAATTTCCCAAAATTGATATCATAGATCCTGAAACGCAGACACGTGATACCCAGTCATTTTTCTATGCAATAGATATGACCAAAGGAATATCAAACCTTGCAGAAGGTGAGGATATTACTTTAAAACGGATTGAAATTGCGGATGCAGAAAAGCTTGGAGTGCTTGATGATATTGTATCTGTGTATGACCCCCAGGACCGGAAAATGAAGGTAGGACTTACACATAAAGGTCCAAGGATAGTTAACTTTGCCGGGATTTTGAAATATGATCTATTCCCGTTTGCAAAAGTTTTAAGCCGTTTGCTTGAAATCATTGAAAACTCAATGGGTCTGCCGGTTGAAATTGAGTTTGCCGTAAACCTGGATGAGAATAACCCCGGTTTTTATATATTACAGCTTAAGCCATTAATCAGGAGCAGCGAGTTCTTTACAATAGATGAAGATGATATCAAAAAAGAGAACCTGATTTTATATACTGAGCGCGGTATGGGTAACGGCAAAGTGGAAAATATTTCTGATATCATTTATGCGGTGCCTGAGCTGTTCAATAAGGCTAAAACTGAACAGATGGCTGTAGAAGTTGAAAAGCTGAATGACAAAATGAGAGCTTTGAAAAGGAATTATATCCTTATTGCACCGGGCAGGTGGGGTACCCGTGACCGCTGGCTGGGAATTCCTGTGCAATGGCCGCAGATATCAAACGCAAAGATAATTGTGGAAACTGATCTTGATGATTTCAAAGTGGATGCATCACTTGGCTCGCATTTTTTCCATAACATTACTTCAATGAATATCGGCTATCTAACTGTACACCAGTCTAACGGGCGTGATTTTATTGACTGGGAATATCTCAAAAACATTGAGCCTGAAAATACAACAGAACATTTTGTACACCTTCATTTACCTGCACCGGTAAAGATATTAATGGATGGCAAAAAAAGTATAAGTCTGATAGAGAAGTGATTAATTATGCATTATTCACCGGATGACCCGGAGTCACCCGGTGAATTCCCGTGGTTTATTTACAGCACAGAAGTGTTACCTGCAGCCAAATAAATTATATACAGAGTTTTTCAAGGCATTTCTTTTCGTAAGCAATATCAATTTTATTCTTCAAACCATTTCTTATATATTTTCTAAGGGCATATACAGCAGCTTTCCTTCTGAATGATTCCTTTTCTCTCTTAGTAATTTTCAATTCCAGCCCCTCAAAATATGAATCTAGTATTCCATTATCTTTTATGATCCATGGAAATTCTTCTTTTTCAAACAGATCATAAAGATCCACATAATCCAGGTCTGTGTAATTCCACCTAAAATGGGTGTATGATATATCAATGAACATTATCTTACTTCCGTTCTTTATGATATTATTTTTATGAACATCACCATGGCATACAGTATAAACTGAATTTTTATTGCTTTTTATCATACAGGTTTTATGCAGCTTTCCTAAAGTATAAAAAGCTTCATTAAGCTCACTATCAGAAATTGGTTTTCCTTCAAGCCATTCAAGCTCCACACAGGATTTTTTTGCCTTCAATGAATATTTCAATATACGTGGAAAGTAAGGTATATCCCTGTCTTTATATACTTCTAAGATCCTTAATATTTCTTTTATTTTTAAGTATTTGATAGGCATGACATAACGCCAAAAATATATAAACCCAAAATATATACAACACCTAAATATATAACGCAAAATAGTTGTAATAATTAATTGATAAAATGACTATTTTATAAATATATGTTTATAAAAATACCATTTCACAAATCATTAAAAATGTCCCCGGAAATTTTATGAAAAGTATTAGGAAAAATTACACCATGAAACTAAATTGCAGCAGTAATAAAATGAAAATAAAATTAATAATACCTATCATTATGATATTATTGCTGCTGCCGGAAAAAAATGACCTTATAGCCCAAACGAGCTTTTTCTGGCAGCATCCCTTACCAACAGGCAACCTCCTTGAAGCTGTTAAATTCATTGACCAGCAGACAGGTTTTGCAACAGGCTCTTCCGGAACAATAATGAAAACAACAAATGGGGGGGTTAACTGGGAAGTACAACAATCACCAATAAACGCCTATTTGTGGGATGTGACCTATGTTAATGCAAATACATGGGTAGCAGTGGGAGTTTATCAATCATCAGGTAACAATGGGGTAATTTTAAGAACAACCAATACGGGAAACAACTGGGTAATTGTGCAGAACCAGAACGGTGCAAATTATAAAGGTGTTGATTTCCCGAGCCCGAATGCAGGTTACGTTGTTGGCGCAGGAACGATACATAAATCAACTGACCAGGGTGCAACTTGGGTATTACAGCCTACCGGCCTGGGAAACTTCTATACAGTAGATTTTTATGATGATATGATAGGTGCAGCGGCAGGTATAAATAGTTTGAGAATTACCTCCGACGGTGGTCAAAACTGGATAGCACAAAATGGAGTGATAGAATTTCCTGCAAATTTGGTTGCAGGAATAGTTCAATTAGACGCAAATACGATAATAGGAGCAGTTGATGCTGCAGCGGATGGTTATGTAATCAGGACTACAAATGGAGGTTTAAACTGGGGAAATTATCATAATTTTTTAAATTTAAACGGGGAAATAGTCCGTGATATGGAAATGATAAATAATACAGGGTATATTGTTTCCAATAACGGCAGGATCTTGAAAACTACATCCGGAGGGTTAAACTGGGTTTCAGATTCAACATTTATCCCTGCTTATCCTTCAGGTCTTTTATTTATGTCGGTTAATATGTTAAATGAAAATGATCTGTTCTTAGCAGGTGGCGGTGGTGTTGTGGTTAAATCAACAAATTCAGGTTTGAACTGGCAGTTAACAACCGGTTTCCAGAAAATGTTAAATGATATATTTTTTACTGATCTGAATAACGGCTACTCCTGCGGTTATGGCGGTACAATTTTAAAAACTACCAATGCCGGATCTAACTGGAACGAAATATCACCAATTACAAACAGGCATTTGAACTCAATTTATTTTACTGATATGAATTCAGGTTATGCCGTTGGCGATACAGGAATTATTATTAAGTCCACAAATGCAGGTTCAAACTGGCAGGTTCAAACAAGCGGAACTAACATTAACCTGCTTTCAGTGGTCTTTACAAATATAAATACAGGCTATGCTGCAGGCGGCGAGCATAACAACGGCCAGGGAGTAATTGTTAAAACGACCAATGGAGGCAGTAACTGGTTTACTCAGTTAAGTGGTTCATTATTGGATTTTACATCTTTATACTTTCTAAATCCTGATTCAGGGTTTGCAGTTACAACTTCAAATTTGTATAAAACAATTAATGGCGGTATAAACTGGAACCAGGTTACCGGGGTTGAAGGCTATGATATATATTTTATCAATAATTTGACCGGATATGCAATGGGTTCAAATCCAAATGTTTACAAAACAACAAACGGCGGGAATAATTGGATTATTACAAGTACAGGTTATAACAATGCATATTTCTCCATTCAGTTTTTTGGAGATTTTGGTATTGCTGCGGGTAATAACGGCAGTATTTTGAAGACAACTAATGGGGGAGTGAACTGGATTGAGTTGCCAAAAATAACAGAAAATCGGCTGCAATCTGTATGTTTTACGGATGCTAACACAGGTTATATTGCCGGATTTTTTGGTACTATCTTAAAAACAACTAATGGCGGCTTATCTTTTCTACAGTCTAATAACGAGATAATTCCTAAAAGTTATTCACTTTGCCAGAATTATCCAAACCCATTTAATCCTTCTACAAAAATAAAGTTTGAAATACCTGTAAATGCATTGGGAAAAATATCTAAAGTTAAACTAACTGTATTTGATTTGCAGGGGAAAGAGATTTCAAAACTGGTTGATGAAGAGTTAAGCTCAGGAGTCTATGAGGTTTCTTTTGATGGCAGTTTACTTTCATCTGGAGTTTATTTTTACAGGATTAAAACAAATGATTTTATTATGACAAAGAAAATGATATTGATTAAATAATAAGTTCAAAGCTTTTATATTAATATATTTCATCTATTCCGGAATAGATATGTAACTAACAGCACAAGAGATAACAGATAACCTTGGTCAATATGCTCGTGATGCATATTTATTAATGAAAATTCTCAAATTATGAAAAATTTATCAATAATTATTTTATTTTTAGTCTTATCAATACCTGATGTATATTCTCAGTACCCTGTTAATTATCCATTTGAAACATTCCTTGATGGAAGTGAAAATTTGTATGTTACGGGAGAAGAAGATGAAAATTTAAGTGTATACAAATATGATAAGTTTGGCACTTTAAAAGTATATAAAACCTATCCTAACGGTGGTCCAGGTAAAGGAATGGATATAATCTCTTCTCCTGATGGTTTATATCTATATTGTGCAGGATATATATATAATGATACTACCGGCAATTATGATATTATAATATTAAAATATTATGATGATGGTGTAACGCTTGGTACTTTAATCTGGCACACTGAATATGACAATGCTTCAGCAGAAGATAAAGGGTTTGGGATCACACTGGATGATAACGGGAATATTTATGTTTGCGGTTCCGTTAAAAATTTAGATATGACAACCGACTGTATTGTTCTTAAATATAATTCTGCAGGCACACTTCTTAATTCTGACAGGTACCCGATGACAGGTAATGAAGTTGCGACTGATATTCTGACTGATAATAGTTATGTTTATGTTGCCGGATACAAAGATGAGCCGATAATGGGTATAAGCGGAAGTGCAGTTACAAAGGACGCATTTCTGATTACTTATACTAAGGATCTGGTAAGTACACCTGTGAAAATTATTGAAATCCCGGGGAGTAATGAAATACCCACATCTTTCATGATAACAGATACACCGGATTTAACTATACCGCCTACTGTTTCAAAAGTGGTGATGGGCGGTTACCAGGAAAAATTTCTTTCTATGACAACCAATGCAAATTATTTTCTGGCATATTATAACCGGAATTCCACCGGTGATCAAAATGTTCTTGATTGGAGTACAGATTGGGGAGGAACTTTTAATGACTATGGGACAGGTATCACAACAGATGCTTTTGGTAATATAGTGATAACCGGTTATTCAGGTAATTCCAATGGAAATGACGATTTTGCAACACTGAAATTTGACAGGACAACACATAATATTATGTGGGGTCCCCAAATTTACAACAATAATAATAGTAACGGAAATGAGAGAGCTTCATCTGTATTCAGATATGGCAGTATATATGCAGTTTCAGGGTACAGTGAGCTAAGCCAAACCAACAGCTATATTACCACAAAGTTCGCGGAACGTTCAGGCGGTTATCAGGAAGTTTGGGAAAACAATTATGTTCCTTTGTATTCAGCAATTAATAACCCGCAGTATTATAATAAATTCGCTACTGATACGTATGTACTGTCTGATTCAGGTATAGTTACAATAACTTATGGCTGGAATGACATTGCCTCTGCGTATGCAGTTGTTAAATATGATGCCGCAGGAAATGTTGCGTATACCATAGAGCCTTCTTTTGACAGGCCCGGTTACAACCCTGAAATGACTGATGGCAAAATTATTGAGCATACTTTTGAGTTAAAACAAAATTATCCTAACCCGTTCAATCCAACCACAGTAATAAGTTTCAGCCTCCCTGCAGAAAGTTATGTAACGTTAAGAGTTTACGACCTGCTTGGTAGAGAAATTGCTGAGTTGATAAATGGTAACCAGGTTTCAGGAAGTTACAGCAAACAGTTTGATGGCTCGAAGCTTTCGAGCGGAATATACATCTACAAGCTTACGGCATCTAATGGCAATACAAGATTTGAAAAAACAGAAAAAATGATACTGATCAAATAGTTATTCTTATGCTTCGGCAGTTTATGCTGCCGAAGCACTATTTAATAAATAAATGGTTATTAATTAATGTTCATTTTACTTTTAATAATACTTTTAACATTTTCAGTGAAAGAGTCATTCACTGAGAGCAAGATATATATTACTCCTTCAGAGCTTGGGTTAACTTTAAAGGAAGGTAAGATCGAACGGTCATTAATGACCGCATCACAAAGAGATACAATAGTGATATCATTAATAACCCCTGAGGATTATTTGATGGATATAGCCGTATACTCACCCACAACAGGAGAAATAATATTATACAGGAATACAGGTAACGGTTATTTACAGGAAGCCAACCGGGTAATTGCCGGCAGGGATGTTCAGAAGATAGAAGCATATAATTATTATAAGGCAATAGAGCTTCCTTCAGAAAGAAGCAGCATTAGGATAACATATAAGAACAGCAGCAAGAAGATAATAAGTAATACAGAGCTTATAACCTTAAATTACCGGAATAACCGCAAGGTAAGGGTACCTAAATGGGATATGCTTAATGATGCAAATGCCTTTATATACGATATAAGCTTTGTCGAGCAGTGGCGCAGCGAGCGAAACGGTCAGCCATCGGGCTAT
Source organism: uncultured Ignavibacteriales bacterium (assembly GCA_964577645.1). GTDB lineage: Bacteria > Bacteroidota > Ignavibacteria > Tepidaquicellales > OLB5 > OLB5. The sequence continues at coordinate 6,268 of CAZOAP010000009.1, read as the reverse complement.
GTAACTGCAGGAGATATAGACAGGGACGGTAAAAATGAAGCTATTTATACGTTTTACCCGATAAACGATACAATGCCGCAGTACAGGCCAACCAGGATAGTAGTATTTGAAAATGTAAGCCAGAACCAGTACAGGATAGACTGGGATACAACATTATATCTTGGCGGTTATAATGAAATGGGAAAGCTTAGTGATTTTGATGAAGACGGAAATTATGAGTTTATGTCAGTAAGCTATTTTTTTAACAGCCTGTATCACGGTTTAATGGAGTGTTACGGTCCTGGTGAATATAAATGGAGAGTAGTTACGTACAGTGATATTAATGTTTTATACGGAGTACAATTACTTGATTCAGTTACAATAGGAGGCATAACAAAACGCGGATTATGGGTATGTTACTCATCTTCAAGTACATTTGATAATACATATGTAAAAAAGTACAGGTATTTAAACAAAACTTCTACTGGTGTAGGATTTACACCTCAAGGGGATTATATCACCAATAACAATTTCACATACTCTATGAGCGCAGGCGATATAGACAGGGACGGCAGGGAAGAAGTTATACTTGGCGATACACAGTTCGGGACAAATTATGTACATTATTTTGATTCAACCGGCGTAACCACAAACCAGGGATACGAGATGAAGACAATAATCCCTAATGCGCCGCTCTCTGTAGGTGAGAGCTTTACAAAGGATTACGATGGAGACGGATTTAAAGAGCTTACAACTTGCGGAATAGGCTCAGGATCAGGCTCAATAGGTATATTAAAGCATACAGGCTCACCCGGTGCTAACCAGTTCAGCGCTGTTTGGTGGGATAGTGCGGGGATTTTTGCTGCTCCAAATATGGGTATTGATACAGCAAATATTGATAATAGATTCACTGTTCTATATTCCACAGATAGTTCAAGTTTTATGCAGTTTTACTTGCTGCTTTATACATTTACATATAATGGTAGTATGACATATTATAGATCTTCATTTAAACAATTCGATTCACTTTTTACATTAAATCCAAGATTTATAGATATAGATCAGGATAATAAAATGAATATTATTTCACCTATTGGTGTATGTATTCCAACAAAATATTTTCTATCTGATTTTGAACAGGTAGGGGTGATAGGTATAGAACCAATAGGCACAGAAATACCTGGAGGATACAGATTAGGTCAAAATTATCCCAACCCGTTCAATCCTGTAACAAAAATAGAATACAGTATACCGAAGGCAGGCTATGTTAAGCTCATAGTGTATGATATGCTGGGCAGACAGGTTAAAATACTGGCAGACGGGGAACAAAACGCAGGAGTTTACAGGGTTGAGCTCAATGGCGGTGAACTAAGCTCCGGGGTATATTTTTACAGGTTAACTTCTGAAAACTATACTGATACAAAGAAAATGGTCTTAGTAAAGTAATCTTATACAGAAAGGAGAGAGAATGAAATCGAGGGCACCATAAAAAAACAGCAAAGTTATTTAAGGTCATTTATTAAATGGCTGTAAATAAAGGGGACTTGACATACTGTTTTGAAATACGCGTCGCGGCAAAATTTCAAAAATAAAAAGATCCATGTTACTTTTTATAAGTAACCTGACCTTATTGCAATATGCAAGCCCTTTAATTTTTCATATTTAAAATCATTACAAATTTAAACATTTTTTTGTGAACATAAAAATCTTAATAAAATGAAAAATACAAAATTCAGCAAAGTAATTGCCTTAGTATTTGCTTTAATTTTGGCAATAAATTCAAATATCCATTCACAGGATGATATAAGTTACTTTAATACAGGAAATATTTCCAATGTCATAATTGCTTATCCAAGCGGAACCTTAACTTTTGGTCAGCCATTTTTTGGTCTGCAGGAAATAAATTCCTCAAGACTTGATATTGCTGTCACTTTAAATTCAACAGTTTTCTCAGGTTTATATTCAAGAAAGGGACATTATAATACCAATAACGGTAACGGCAGTTTTGGCAGCGTTAACGGTTATTTTATAGATGAAACTTACAATGGCCAGAATACCAATCCCATTTCTGGAAGTGTTATGGTAAAACTTAGAGATAATGCAGATAGAAAAGATCTTGTTGTATTAAGAAGTACAAGTACACAGGTACACTGGGATGCAAACGGTGTTATTTCAAACTCACAGCAAAATCTTGGGAATGGAGGAACATTTATTGAATCAGGAAAATTTACTTCAGATGATACAAGAGAGGATATAATTTCAAAAGCTGGTAATTCAGTAAATGTATTTAGAAATCAGGGAGATGGTTACTTATCAAATTTGCTTTATACATTCAATGTTTCTTTATACAAATTTAAAGTGAACCAGATAGATGACAGGGATGCTGATAACGGAGTTGAACAATATGACCCTTCAAACCGTGAGGACCTTATTGTTGCTGACGGAAATTTTATTAAAATTTATCTGAACAATAACAATAATTCTTTTAGCTCATCTGCATACAGCACAATAGATGCAGGTTACCAGATCCTGGATATAGACGTAAATGATGTTACAGGTGATGGGTATAATGATATCATTGTTACAGGAGGTACATTTGGTAATTTTAAGGCATCAGTTTTCAAGAATGTACAGGGCTCATTCATTTTATCAACACCTATATGGCAATTAAACAACCAATCATATATTTATCAAAACCCGCTCATAACAAGTGGTGATATAAACCGTGACGGGCTTAATGACCTGGTGATAGTTTCACAGGAAGGCAATACTAGTGTATTTATAAATAATAAATCAGGAACTTATTATAACAGTACTCCGGATCAGAATTTTTCTAATTTATATTTAGGTGGAACACCTGTTCAGATAAAGCTGGCTGATATTTACAATACAGGCGGCCAGGCATTAATACAATCTTATGGCGGTTCTTCTGCAATGGGTATTAAAGTTATAAATGCATTAAACCAGAACCCAGCACCAATACCACCGGTTGTAACTGGAATGACTTATTGGGATGGTACATATTTTAGACCATATATAAAATTTAATCGCAGGGATGAACGTGATTTCCAAAGGTATGATATATACAAATTAAGTCCTAATACCGGCGGACAAGTTGTTTATTTAGGTTCTACAACAAATAATGAGTATGTTGATTATTCTGAATTCATTTTAACCGGTCAATCAGGTCCAAACTGGAACTGCTATTATTATGCTGTTTTAAAAGATAACAGTAATCAATTATCATCACCATCAAACAGTGCATATTATTGGGTTGGTTCTCAGGGCGGCGGATGTATTTCATGCGGTGATGGTGACTCACCGGTAAAAAATACACAGCTTGAAGCACCTCTTTTATATAAGCTCAGTAACTTCCCGAATCCATTTAACCCTGTTACAAAAATTTATTATGTTCTTCCAAAAGAAGGCAATGTAAAAATAACAGTGTATAACGGGCTTGGCCAGGTTGTAAAGGAGCTTGTTAATGAATTCAAATCAATTGGCAATTATACAGCAGATTTTGACGGCTCGGATCTTTCAAGCGGCATATATCTGTACAGGATAGAATCCGGAAGTTACATAGAAACGAAGAAAATGCTGTTAATTAAATAAATAACCTTAATATAAACCTAAATCAGCGGTCGTTACAGGAAACTGTAAAACAAAAACCTTACTGACCGCTTAGTTAGGGAATTTAATAAATTTTATAATCATTAAAAAAATGGAACAGGTAAAAAATAAATTTACAAAATTCGTAGCTATCAGATATACAGATGATTCTGAACAAACTTTGGCTTACAGCGAAATTTCAGGCAGGCTTTTTGTTCCAAATGGTCAGCCTACTTTATTCAGTGATATTCACGATGTAAAAACAGCAATCAGAAAGACAAAAGACTACCAGAAAAAAATGAGTCCTGCAGCAGCCAGGAAAACCAGGTATGTTGTTTACAAGCTGCATTTCACCCTGCTAGATTAAGCTTCTTCAAGGTTGCTGAGCTCTGAGATCTTTTCTGCCAGCCAGTTTTTCTCAGGTACAAAGGTCCGTTCTCTTTCAAGCATTTCAAGGAACTTTTGCAGGGCTGTATAATCTTTGCCTTTCAGCTTAACCAGGTATTTAAAATACTTTATTACCATTTTTATATTATGGACCTGTTGGCTCACAAGTGCATTATTTCTGTATATATAGTGTTTCAGGCTGTCCAAAGTGTACTTCATACCATCATAATCACCCATTTCATAAAGGGTCTTTAACAGAATGGTTTTAGCATTAATATAATATGTTGGTGATTTGTATTCAACATTATTAAGGTGTTTAAGGCACAGCTCATATTTACCTTTGTAAAATTGTATTTTTGCAAGGCTGAGATTGTAAACATCATGAAAATATTCAGGTTCTATATCTTCCTTGTGTTTTTCCACGAAATTTTCCAGCCACTTCATATCCTTAGCCCAAACTGCTGCAATTACTATGCTGTTGAAAATACTATGCAGAATATACTTTTCGCTTTTTATTATACCTTTGCGTTCCATTTGTTTATATGCGTCCATCAGCTTCGGGCGGTAGCTTATATCTCCCTTGTTTATTCTGTTCCAGTAATACGATGTAATATAAGTATAGTAAAAACCCAGCCTGCTTTTATCAATTTTCTTTTCATTTCTTATGATAAATGCAGCAAGATCGCTTATATAAACTGGATTTGATTCATCAGCAGTTGACATAACAGAAAGGTAAATAATGTAAAGGTTCGGATGCTCTTTAATGATCAATTTCAGATTGCTTTTTACATAATTCAGCACTTCGTCATAAAAATCAATTTTTAGGCTGTATTTTTCATTATTAAGCATATTATGAAGCAGTATATCTCTTATCATATTGAGTTTAAGATATACAAACTGAAGGTCCATGTTAAATGCAGCCCTTTCAAGTCCAGCAGGTGAGGGCTTTTTCAGTTTATCATATTCTGAATAATACTTAAGTAACTCGATCCTAGAAAGGCTTCTGTAATAAGGGTCCTCTTTAAAGTATTGAGATGACATTTTTTTGCTAAGCTGCCTGTATCCGTCTGAAAATTCATCTGACATTCCTTTTTCCTGCATCATCTCAAGCATGTTAGTGCCGATCGATTCATTATCCCATTTCTCGATCCCTATGTAGCCTAAGAACAGGTAATATAGTTTGTTGAAATCAGAAAATAATTTCCTGATCCTGGCATCATTATATTTTTCACCTGGATATAATGTAGAAAATATCTCCTTTTTATCCGGATTATTTTCATCACTTACTTTTAAAATATCATAAAGCTTAATTAACTTTGGCCTGTTATTGAAATAAGGCGAATTAATGAATTTTTCAAATTTTGATAATTCTTCAGGTGAAAGATATTTGAGCAATTTATACATATCAGCAAAATACTTTTGGTTTAATATATTACATATTTACCGGGTTTGTGGCCCATACACCTGCTTCGGGAATAAATCCCTTATCATCCATTTCAAGCATTGATCTTATCAAATGTGCAATATGTGTTCCTTCAAGCTTGGTTGGATTGAAATCCCTGGGTTTGCCGCCGGCATTAATGCCGAAATTCGTCTGCACCTCGCTTGGGTTTACAAGCATCACACGTATGTTATGTTTCCTTAACTCAGCTCTCCAGCATTCATTCATACCGCGCAATGCGAATTTTGTTGCACAGTAAGGCGAGCCGTTTGCAAAACCGCCTGTTCCTGCGCTTGATGCAATGTTCACTATATTGCCATAGCTTTTTTCAATGAAATATTTGGCTGACTCTCTGCCGCATACCATCGCACCTGTAATATTTGTCATTAATACTTCATTGAATTTTGCTGTATCAATTCCTGTTAATGGACTGAAATATCCATATGCTGCGTTATTAATAAGTACATTGTAGCCATCCAGTGCTTCAATTGTTTTAGCTACCAGAGATATTACATCATTTTCTTTGGCTACATCAGCTAAAATTGGAACAGCGCCAAGCTCTTTGGCAGCCTGTTCAAGTCTTTTTGCCTCCCTGCCGCAAATTACAACTTTTGCGCCTGCATCAGTTAAAGCTTTTGCTGCGGCATACCCAATACCCATACTTCCGCCGGTAACAAGTACCTTTGCATTTTTAAGATCCATGTAAAACTCCTGTTTATTTTGATTGTTAATACAAGTATAAGGTTAAAATGGGTTTTGTTACAAGGCATTTTAAACAGTCCGCAGGGGTGATATTATATTATAATAAGAAAAAATAATCCATAGATTAAAATTACAGCAATTCTTAAATTA